>JAIEQN010000485.1 GCA_019747685.1 Gemmataceae bacterium | reverse complement strand
GATGGACGCAGAGGACGCAGATCAGAATAAAACACTGACTTGTTTCTGATCTGCGTCCTCTGCGTCCATCCGCGGCCCTCCCTACTCCTCTCCCAACCGCCCACGGGCGTCGCCGGCGACGAACTCCCGGACCCGCGGGTCGGGGGCGTCGGCCAGCCCGTCCGGCGGGCCGTCGTACAGGACCTGCGGCTCGCCCGGCCCGAGCCGGGCCAGCGGGTAGAGCATCACCACCCGGTCGGCCACCTTGTGGACCGTCCGCAGCTCGTGCGTCACGATGATGCTCGTGACCGGCCGGCGGGCGCGGGTGCGGAGGATCAGCTCGTTAATCACGTCCGTCATGAGCGGGTCGAGGCCGGTGGTCGGCTCGTCGTACAGCATCACGTCCGGGTCGAGGGCCAGCGCCCGGGCGAGACCTACCCGCTTCCGCATCCCGCCGGACACCTCGGCCGGCATCTTCCCCTCGGCCCCCGGCGGCATCCCCACCTCGGCCAGCCGGTCCCGGACCACCCGCCCGATGTCGGCCTCGGCCCGCCCGCCCTTGGCCCGCAGCCCGAAGGCGACGTTGTCGTAGACGTTCAGGCTGTCGAACAGGGCCGCCTGCTGGAACAGGAACCCGACCCGCAGCCGCATCCGGGTCAGCTCGCGTTCCGAGAGCCGGTGCAGGGGCGTCCCCTCGAACAGCACCTCGCCGGCCGTCGGCCTCAGCAGCCCGACGATGAGCTTGAGCAGGACCGTCTTGCCGCACCCGCTCTCGCCGACGACGCAGACCGTCTGCTGCCGGCCGATGTCCAGCTCGACGCCGCGGAGGACCTCCTGCCGGTCGAACCGGACGCCCACCCCGCGGAGGGTGATGACGGGCAAAGACTGGCCCGCTGATGACGCAGACTCCGGCGCCGATGAAGCCGGATTTGAAACATGAATTTCATCGGATTTCATCTACGTCTGCTCTGCGTCATCAGCGGGCCAGTCTTCAGTCCGCCTCACACCACCTTCGCCACCGCGTCCGGCCAGATCAGGTCGTGCAGGGCGTTGGAGAACATGGCCAGGACGAAGTCGATCACGATGATGGCGACGAACGCCAGGACGAACGCCTCGGTGGCCGCCCGGCCCACGCCCGCCGCCCCCGGCTTGCTGTGGAACCCGCGGTGGCAGGCGATCAGCGACAACACCCCGCCGAACACGACGGCCTTGCCCAGCCCGACCCCCACGTCCCACACCCCGACGTAGTTCCGGGAATGCTCCCAGTAGTGGTGGGAGTCGATCCCGTAGACGTGAAGGCAGATCAGGGTCGAGCCGACGAGGCCGGTCAGGTCGGCGAACACCGTCAACAGCGGGATCATCCCCAGGCAGGCCAGGAACCGCGGGGCGGTCAGGTACTTCACCGGGTCGACCCCGAGGCAGGCCAGGGCGTCGATCTGCTCCGTCACCCGCATCGTGGCCAGCTCCGCGGCCATCGCCGACCCGACACGCCCGGCCAGCATCACCGCCGCCAGCACCGGCCCCAACTCCCGGACCACCGACAGGTGGATGACCGCCCCGAGGGAGGTCTCCAGCCCGACGGTGTGGAACTGGCTGTACGTCTGGACGGCCAGCACCATCCCGATGAACATCCCGGTGATGGCCACCACCGTCAAGCTGTTCACCCCGACCTCGACCGCCACCCGGACCAGCTCGCGGGCCGAGAACGCCCGGCCCACGACCCCGGCCAGCGCCCGGGCCGAGAACAACGTCCAGTCGCCCAGCCCGACCATCCAAACGGCCAGCGGCCCGCCGACCGGCAGGCGGTCGTCGTCCGCCCGCGGGCCGGGCATGGCTCGGGCTGGGGCCGTGCTGGACATACCTTCCGCGCCGGGCCGGGGACGATCCACCGCGTCCGTTCCATCGGCAACGGATGTGCCGGTTGTTGCGGCAAAGTACCGGGACCGGATTCGTCCAGGCCGGGCACACACCCCGCGCCTGACGAATCCGGTCCCGGCCGAACAAATCCCGATCCGAACGACTCAGCCGGCCCAACCCGTTATCCGGCGTATACTTCGCGCACCAGCACCCCGTCTTGGTACAGGCCCCAGACGCCCCGGCGGGCGTCCCACCGCCAGCCGGTGAACCGGTCGGCCGGGACCTCGTCCAGGGGCACCGCCCACGGCAGCCGCCGGCGGGTGGCCTCGGCCTTCACCCCGGCCAGCTCCGCCTGCCCGAGCAGGTAGACCACCCCGGCCACCAGGACCAGTCCGGGCTGGGCCGCGGTCGTTCCGGTCAGCGGGTTCGGCACCAGTCCGAGGCCGATCAGCCCGAACCCGACGGCCACCGCCGCCCCCAGCCCGACCGCCAGCCGGGTCGCCTCGACCCGCGGCAGCCCGAGGGCCAGGACCGCCCGGAACACCCGCCCGCCGTCCATCGGGAAGGCCGGGACCAGGTTGAACGCGACCAGGGCCAGGTTGGCCACGGTCAGGTGGCCGAGGAACCGGTCCGCGACCCCGGGCGACGCCAGCGACCCGGGCAGCAGGTACTCGCGGGCCGCCAGCCCGCCGACCAGCCCGAGCGCGATGGCCACGTTCACCGCCGGCCCGGCCAGGGCGATGACGATCTCCTGGAGCGGCTTGGTCGGCATCCGCTCCAGCCGGGCCACCCCGCCGACCGGGTACAGGGTGATGTCGCGGGTGTCGATCCCGTAGTAACGGGCGGCCAGGGCGTGCCCGACCTCGTGCAGGGCCACGCACCCGAACACCGCCAACACGACCGCCACCTCGAACAGGGCACCGGACACGTCCCCGCCGAGTGACCCACTGGCGAACACGAACAGCGGCAAGAGCCAAAACGTCGGGTGGACGTAAAGGTCGATGCCGAAAAACTTTCCGAGGCCGAGTGAGCGAAACATTTCCGTCCGCCTTTCCGGAGGGGATACCGGCGGACCGGCCCCGCCCTCACACAGTATTCGAGGGCGGGGAAGGGGGGTTGGGTGCGGCGGTCGGGCGGGCCGATGGCGAGCCCGGGGCTGGGTGCTCCGGTCGCTCACGCTCCCGGCTCGCCAGCGCCCCGGGCTCGCCAACGCTCCCGGCTTGCCCCCGCCCCCGCCCCCGGCTCGCGCGGCCTGGTCGTCAGAGGAAGAAGAACGCCGCGATGTTGAAGTAGATGGCGATGCCCAGCACGTCGGACAGGGTGGCGATGAGCGGGGCCGACATCAGGGCCGGGTCCCGGCCGATCGCCCGGACCCCGAGCGGGAGCATGGCCCCGACCGTCGCCCCGGTCACGCAGATGCCCATCACCGCCAGGGTGACGGCCCAGATCAGGTGCCAGAACTGGCCGGGCCGGAGGTCGGCCAGGACCGAGTTCGGGGTCAGGAAGTAGGTCCGGCCGACCGACAGCACCCCGAGGGTGGCCGCCAGGGACGCGGCCATCAGCAGCTCCCGCCGGAACACCCGGACCCAGTCGGACACCCGGATCTGCTCCAGCGCCAGCGCCCGGGTGACCAGGGTGGACGCCTGGGACCCGGCGTTCCCGCCGACCGACAGGCAGAGCGGGATGAAGACGATCAGGAAGGCCAGCCGGTCCTCGGCCGCCTTCCCGGGGTCGCCCTCCAGCTTCCGCTCGTAGTAGGCCATCACGTTGATGGTGACCATCTGGAGGACGAACAGCACCCCGAGCCACTTGGCCCGGCTCTTCCAGACGGTCCCGAACCCGGCGTCCAGGTAGTTCCCCTCGATCGGCCCGACCCCGGCCTGCCGCTGGAGGTCCTCGGTCGCCTCCGCCTGGACCACGTCCAGCACGTCGTCGTGGGTGACGATCCCGAGCAGCCCGCCGCGGTCGTCCACCACCGGGACGGCCAGCAGGTCGTACCGGCTGAACACCCGGGCCACCGCCTCCCGGTCCTCGTCCGCCCGCAGGGCGATCACCTCGCCCTCCATCAGGTCCCGGATGAGGGTGTGGCGGGGGGCCAGGATCAGGTCCCGGAGCGACACCACCCCGAGCAGCCGGCGGGGGGCCAGGCTGCCGTCCGGCCGGCGGGCCGCCTCGTCCAGGACGTAGATGTAGTAGATCGTCTCCTTGTCCGGGGCCTGCTGGCGGAGCTGGTCGACCGCCTCGGCCGCGGTCAGGGTGCCCGGCAGCCAAGCGTAGTCGGTCGTCATCAGTGCCCCGACCGTCCCCTCCCCGTACTGCCCGAGGGCGGCGATGTCCTTCCGGTCGGCCTCGTCGACCAGCCGCATCAGGGCCTCGACCGCCCGCCCCGGGAGCCGGCGGAGCAGGTCGGCCCGGTCGTCGTGGCTCATCTTGCCGATGAGCTGGCCGACCTGCGGCCGGGCCTTCTCGGCCATCTCCACCTGCCGGGCCGGGGGCAGGTACTCGAACACCGACGCCTGGGTGCGGATCGGGGCCGGGCTGATCGCCTCCCACACCTGCTCGGGGGAGAGGTCCGGGTCGTCCAGGGCCTCGGCCACCGTCGCCGGGTGCAGCGACTCGCAGAACTCCCGCAGCCCGGCGGCGTTCCCCTCGCCGAGCATGATCTTCAGTTCGGGGGTAAAGAGCGGGTGGGACATGCGGGAAATGATGAGTGATGAACGATGAGCGATGAAGGGGGCGCGGCCCGGGTCATCGTCCATCGTTCATCGTTCATCGTTCTCCGAGCGGGAGGTTGTCGATGAGCCGGGTGCTGCCGAAGTAGACCGCCACCAGAGCGGCCGCCGGCCGGTCCAACGTCGTGAGCGGCCCGAGGGTGTCGGCGTCCACCACCCGGGCGTAATCGACCCGGCCGCCGGGGACCGCGGCCAGGTCGGCGAGCAACCGTGATTCTAACACGCCGATGTCCCGCTCGCCGGCCGCGGCCCGGTCGCGGGCGGCGACGAGGGCCTTGTAGATGCCCGGGGCGGCGGCCCGCTCGTCGGCCGACAGGTAACGATTCCGCGAGCTGAGGGCCAAGCCGTCCGGCCCCCGGACCGTCGGCTCGACCCGGACCGCGGCCGGCATGTTCAGGTCGGCGACCATCCGCCGAATGACGGCCGCCTGCTGGTAATCCTTCGCCCCGAACACGGCCAGGTCCGGGCCGACGGCGTTCAAGAGCTTGGCGACCACCGTGCAGACGCCGCGGAAGTGGCCCGGCCGACTGGCCCCTTCCAGGGTGTCTTGCAGCCCGGTCACTTCCACGGACGTGGCGAACCCGGGCGGGTACATGTCGGCGGCGGTCGGGGCCCAAATCAGGTCCGCCCCGGCGTCGGCACAGACCCGCCGGTCGGCCTCCAGAGTCCGCGGGTACTTGGCGAAGTCCTCACGGGGACCGAACTGGGTCGGGTTGACGAACACCGAGACGACCACGAACCCGGCGTTCGCCCGGGCCGCCCGGATCAGGGCGGCGTGCCCGGCGTGGAGGGCGCCCATCGTCGGCACCAGGCCGATGACCGCGCCGCCCCGGCGGGCGGCGGCGACCGCGGCCCGGACCTCGGCGATGGCGGAGACGACGGGGGTCATGGGGTCGTTTGAAGGGTGGGCTGGACCGGGTTCGCAGAACCCGGGAGGCTCACAGTTCGGGGAGTGGGGGCCGTGGGCCTCCCGGTCCCGCAGGGACCGGTCCGGGCCACCCTACGAGAGCGACCGGGCGGCTAACACCAGCTCCAGGTACGACCGCCGCTCTTGGTCGGTCAGCCCCAGTTCGGCCGCCAGCCGGAGGACGACGGCCTCCGCCTCCTCGGCCCGGCCGTCCTCGGCCAGCGCCTCGACCTCGGCGAACGTCCCGACCTCGGCGACCTCGTCCAGGCAGACGGTGACCGGCCACCCCGGGCGGTTGACCCGGAAGGGCCGGCGGGTCTTGCGGACCACCGCCACCGACCGGTAGCCGAGGTGGCCGAGCAGCCGCAGCAGCGGGGCCGGGTCGCCGGCCCCGACCGGGACCTCCAGCTCGGGCCGGGTCTTGACCGGCCCGGGCTGTTTCGGCCCCTTGTAGGTCAGGACGTTCCGGCCGTCGACCCGGCGGAGCCGGAACGCCTCGCCGGTCGTCCGGAAGTCCCGGTCCGGGGCGCTCAGGTAGTGGTCCTCGTGCCGCTCGGCCGGCTCGGGGGCCGCGGCGAGGTCGGCCGGCAGGGCGAATCCGGGCGGCACCCGGTACTTGGCTTCGACTTCCAGCACGCCCGCGCTCCCGGGGAGGTACAATAGCCCGGGCGGGTTCGGGCGGACATCTCAGGGGGGTGAGCGGTGGGCCAGCGGATCCCGATCGGCAAGGCGGACGACTTCCCCGAGGGGGAGGCGGCGGTGGTATCGGTGAACGGCAAGGACGTGGCCGTGTTCCGGGTCGGCGGCCAGTTCTACGCCATCGACGACCTGTGCCCGCACATGGGGGCGTCACTCTCCGGGGGGCACGTCGAGGACGGGGTGGTCACCTGCCCGTGGCACTACTGGCGGTTCCGGCTGTCGGACGGGGCCTGGGCCGACAACCCGAAGGTGAAGACCGGTTGCTACCCGGTCCACCGGGAGGGGGCCGAGGTGGTGTTGGAGGTGCCGGACCGGGTGTAACCCCCGGCCGGGCAAGGGCGGCAGGCTTGTCCCGGGCGGGGTTCCGGCCTAGCCTGACTCGCGCGATCGTGAAAAGGTCGGCCGGCGGCGGCCGAATCACCCGGCAAGACCCCGGGCCGCACCGCCCGGGCCGTCCCCGCTACCCCCGGAGCGAGCCCGCACCCCATGTCGACCACGACCACCAACCCGCCGCCGGCCCCGGCCCCGACCGCCTCCGGGCTGTACCCGCCGCCGGCCCACCGCGGGCCGCGGCAGATCAAGCTGGTCAGCCACTCGCCGATCTTCTACTGGTGGCCGATCTGGCTCCTCGGGTTCGTGATGGCCCTCATCACCTACGCCGACGGGACCCGGCTGGCGATCGTCCCGCCCGCGACCCGGGTGGCCCAGAAGGCGGACAGCGCGGCCGACCAGTCCCGGGTGTTCGAGCTGACCGCCCCGGGAACGACCAAGTCCCTGACCGCGGCGACGGCCGCCGACCCGTCCGCCCCGGGGTTCCGCCCGCGGGTGTCCGAGCGGGCCTGGATGGGGCCGCTGTTCTGCGTCGTCCTGCTGCTCACCATCGTCATCACCAACGTCCCGCTCCGCGGGCTGTGGTCGTTCCTGGTCCTGTTGATGTTCGTCGTCCTGGCCCTGGTGTTCAGCGTGTTCGGGGTGTGGGAGGACCTGCTGGCGGCGTTCGGCAACCTGCACATCTACATCAACATGGCCGGCTACCTGTTCTTCGCCGTGACCGTGCTGGCCCTGTGGGTGGTGTCGGTGTTCATCTTCGACCAGCGGACGTACATGATCGTCACCCCGGGCCAGATCCAGGTGTGCGAGCACATCGGGGCGAGCGTCCGGAACTTCCCGGCCGAGAGCGTCAACTTCGAGAAGCAGCGGGACGACCTGTTCCGCCACTGGATCCTCGGGTTCTTCTCCGGCGACCTGATCATCCACATCCAGGGGAAGGAGGAGATCCGGCTGCCGAACGTCCTGTGGATCGGCTGGCGGCTCGAAGAGGTGCAGCAGGTCCTGCGGGAGAAGGCGACCGTCATCCACACCGACTGAGGCGGAACGCACCGGCCGGGAGGCCCGTGCCACCAGGATGTTTGCCCTGGTGGCACGGGCCTCCCGGCCGGTGTTCGGTGAGCTACTCGAGCGGCTCTTTGACCAGGTTCAGGTAGAAGGTGGCCTTCCCTTCCTTCTCCTGAATCTTCTTGGCCAGCAGGGCCTCGGCGTCGGCCTTCTGGTTGTACGGGAACGCCTCGACCCGCTTGCTGGCGTTGTCGAACACCACCCAGACGGCCTTGTGCCGGACCTCCTTGGCGGCCCGGACCCGCTTGGCCGCCGGCTTCTTGGGGGCCTTCGGGGCGGCCGGCTTCTTCTTCTTGGCCGGCTTCTTCTTCGGGGCGTCCTCGTCCCCGTCGCCCTCGTCGGCGTCGGACTCCGCGTCGGCTTCCTCCTCCACCTCCTCGACCTCGTCCTTGTCCTTGTCCTTGTCCCGGGCCTCGGCGGCCTCCGCCTCCCGCCGAAGGTCCATCCGGGACCGGCCCCCGCCCGCCCGCTTCGCCATCGGTGTCCTCCTCCGTCGGCCCGGCTCGCCGCGCCAGAAGGTATGTCTAAGCCCCGGCCGACCGCCCGACAAGGCCGTCAGACCCACCGCCGCCAGCGGAACAGCCCGTAGGCGGCCACCCCGGTGACGGCCATCACCCCCAGGGCGAAGGCGAACCCCCACGGGGACTGGTAGCTCGGCACCGCCGAGTCCTCGAAGTTCATCCCGTACACCCCGGCCACCAGGTTCATCGGCAGCACCACCGTCGAGATCATGGTCAACAGCTTCATCACCTGGTTCAGCCGGTTCGACGCGGCCGCCAGGTGGGTCTGCATCAGGTCCCCGACCGTCTCCCGGGCGGCCTCGACCAGCTCGGCGTAGCGGATCAGGTGGTCGTAGACGTTGCGGTAGTAGACCACCTCCCGGTCGTCGATCAGGTCGAACTCGCCGCGGATCAGCCGGGCCAGCACCTCCCGCTCCAGGATCAGCGTCTTCCGCAACCCGGCCACCAGCCGCTTGAGCCGCAGCAGCCGGGCCAGCACCTCCGGGGACGGGTCGGCGAACACCTTCCGCTCCAGGCCGTCGAGCCGGGCCGACACCCGGTCGACCACCGGGGCGTACTCGTCCACCATCGCGTCCAGGATCAGGTGGAACAAGTAGTCCGGGCCGCGGCGGGCGACCTCCCCGCGCTTCTCCAGGTGGGCGGCCACGTCGGCCACGCAGTCGAGGGGCCGGTAGTGGTGGGTGATGAGGACGTTCTGGGTGAGCACGGCGCTGAGCTGGGGCCGGTCCTTCGCCCGGAGCGACCGGGCGGCCGCGGGGGGCGGC
>JAIEQN010001132.1 GCA_019747685.1 Gemmataceae bacterium | reverse complement strand
GGTCAGGGCGACCAGCCCGGTGCCGTCGAGGTTCACCCGGTAGTGGTGGACGAAGTACGGGTCCTGGTCCGGGTTCTGGCCCGACGCCCGGAACCAGACCTGCCGCTTGTCCTCGTCCACCCGGTCGATCCCGCGGACGACCCACTCGCCCTTCGTGATCGGGTTCTTGACCGCCCCCGACCGGGCGTCCACCAGGTACAGGTGCCGCCAGCCGTCCTTCTCGGTGGCGTAAATCAGCTCGTCCGTCTTCTCCAGCCAGGTGACGGGCGGGACGTTGACGGTCTCGGTGTGGGCGGTCCAGATGAACGTCCCGGCCTTCTCGTCGATCAGGTTGCGGCTCGTGCCGGTGTGGGCGTCGACCTCGACCAGCCGGAACCGCTGGTGGCCGCGGTCCACCTGCTCGTAGGTGAAGTGCCGGCCGTCCTTGCCCCACCGGACCCGCGGCCGGCCCAGGTCGATCCGGTCGGTGTCCGCCTTGGTGGCCGTCTTCGCCGCCGGGTCGAACACCCACGGCTCGTAGGCGGTGAACTTGTCCCCGGGCAGCGGGTACGGCCGGCTGGTGAGCTTGGCCCGCCCGCCGCCGCGGGGCGACGACTCGACCAGGTAGACCTCCTTGTTCTCGCCCGGCTCCACCCGGAAGCCGACCACGGCCTTGCCGTCCGGCGACCAGGACAGCAGGTCGAAGGCGTTCCCCTCGACCCCGGCCCGGCTGAGCTGGACCGCCTCGCCCCCGTCCTTGAGGCGGGCGAAGACGTTGTGATCCCGGACGAACGCCACCAGCTTACCGTCCGGGGAGGTGGCCTCCCGGTCCCGGTCGGGCGGCCGGCGGCGGGGGTCGGGCTGCTGGGCGGGGTCGGGTGAGGCCGGGTCCGGGTCGGCGTAGGGCGGCGGGGCGGCGGCCCCGGCCGGCTCCTTCTTCTCCGCGGGGCCGGTCGCGGCACACTCGTGGGAGTCGAGGTCGCACCGCCACGTCTTCCCCGCGGCGTCGAACGTGACCGACTGGAGGTCGTCGGCGAAAGCGAGGTCGTCGAACGGCAGCCGGTCGGCGGGGTACTCCTTCCCGGCGGCCTTCGACAGCCCGGTGGCGAGCTTGGCGTGGTCGAACGCCGGCCCGCGGGTCCCCTTCTCGGCGTCGACCAGGACGAACTCTTTGGCCCCGCCCTTGAGGTCGTTGCGGAACCAGAACCGGGCGTCGCCGGCGAACCAGTGCGGGGTGATCCGGTCCTTGTACACCCCGGCCGGGCGGGCGGGCGTCCGCCGCGGCTGGGGTGCGTCGTCGGCCCGGGCGGCGACGGGCCAGGCGACGACGGCCAGGGCGAGCAGCAGGCAGCGTGCGGGGGTCACGGTCGTCCTCCGGCCGGGAGCGGGTGGATAGTCCGGGGCGGGGTGGTGTTGATCTTGTCCGAACCTGGCCCGCGGTGGGGGTGGCCCGCACCACCCCGGACCTGGGCTGCCCGGAGCCGTGGTCGGTCCCGACGAGGCTTTGGCCGTCGTGTATCCGGTGGGCTACCCTGAACCCACCTCGGGGTCGGCCGGGCGGACCAGGGGTTCCGGGTCGAGGCCCGCTACCCCCGTCGGACATCCGCCGCGGACATTGACCCGGCCGGCGGCGGATGGCCCCGCCGGCCTCGACGCGGGCCGGCTCTCGGGCAGCCTATCGGGGAACCGACCGTAGCAGCCCGAGGGTAGCCCAGGCGGTGCCGAAGTGGGTGATCGGCACCGGGTTGGTCATCGGCTTCTCGCCCGGGTGCGCCCGGGACGCCATCGGCCAGGACCCGTCCTCCTTCTGGGTCGTGGCGAGGAAGGACACCGCCCGCCGAACCTCCGCCCGGTCGGCCGTCACCCCCGCCAGTGAGAGGAAGTAGAGCGCCTGCCCGGTGGCGTAGGCGTCGCTCGGAAGGTCCTTGTCCTGACCCCAGCCGCCGTCCGGGTTCTGCCGGCCCAGCAGCCCGTCGATCTGCGGCCGGAGTTCCTTCGCCGACTTCCCCGCCCGCTCGTCCCGGAATAGCCGGACCGCCCGGGCCTGGGTGGTGCCGGAAGACCCGGCCTTCGCCAGCCAGGCGGCGGCCCTCTCCTGACCGGAGCGAGCGTCGGACTTCGCCCCCGGCTCGGCCGGGACGTGCGGGGCGAGGGCCAGGTCGGCCAACGGCGTCACCACCTCGTCCGACTCGAACACCGGGGGCGGCCGGTTCTTGGCCGGTGCGGACGACCAGACCCACGACCCGTCGGCCTCTTGGTGCCGTAGCAGGTGGCCGGCGATCCGCCCCAGGTCGTCGGCCGAGACGGCGGTCTGGTCGGGCACCGCCTGGGCCATGACCGCCAGGTAGACGGCCGGGGTGCTCACCATGTTCCACCCCGGCCTCGGGTCCCGCGGCTTGTCGATGTCCTTGAGCCGCTCCATGGTCCACCTCACGGTCTCCGCGAACGTATCCCCGCCGGCCGCGTAACCCCGGCTCCGAGCCTCGGCAAAGGCCCAGACGGTCATGGTCCCGTGGTGGCAGGTGGCGCACCCGCGGTCCGCCTGCCACTTCGCCGCGTCCGCCGACAGGAACGCGAGCCCGCGGTCGATCGCCTTCCGGGCGTCCAGCTCGGCCGCGGGGGCGGAGGACGCGAGTGCGACCAGGACGAGGGCGGTGGTGGGCATTCGCATCGGACCCTCCCGGGGACTGACCGGCCGGTTCGGCGCGTGGGCCAGGGGCGGATGTCGAGCTTAACGGGTATTGTGCCCGGAGCGGGCGCCCCCTTCCAGGGGTCGGACAGCCTACGGCCGGGTGCCGGGGTCGAGGAACCCTCGGCCGCGCAGCCACGCCTCACAGGAGTCGGTCCAGGTGGAGCACGGGCGGCTGCTCCGGCGGACCCCGAAGTCGTGGGCGGCCCCGTCATAGACGTGCAGCTCGGCCGGCACCCCAGCCCGCGCCAGGGCCCGGTAGAGTACCACGCTGTGTCCCGGGTCGCTGATGAGGTCAGCCCCGCCGTGGGCCAGGAACACCGGCGGCGTGTCCTTCGGGACGCTCAGTCCGGGCGCCAGCTCGTCCTGGTCCTTCGCCGTCAGGTAGCCGGAGTAGACCGGGATGGCGAAGTCCGGGCGGCAGTTCAGCTCGTCGATCGCATCGACCGGCTCGTAGGTCCGCTTCCCGAAGCCGGTGGCCGTGGCGACGGCCAGGTGACCGCCGGCCGAGAACCCGACGATGCCGACCTGGTCGGGGCGGATGCCCCACTCCTTGGCCTTACTCCGGACGAGGCGGACGGCCCGCTGGGCGTCCTGGAGCGGCCGCCGGGCCGGCTCCCGCTCCGGCTCGCCCGGGCGGCGGGGCACCCGGTACTTGAGGACGACGCCGGTCACCCCGATCGAGTTGAGCCAGGCGGCGACCTCCTCGCCCTCCAGCTCCCAGTACAGGTTCCAGTACCCGCCCCCGGGGCAGATGACGACCGCGGTCCCGGTGTCCTTGTCCTTCGCCGGCCGGTAGACGGTGACGGTCGGCTTGGTGACGTGGGTCACCACCCGGGTCGGCTCGGTCACCTCGACCTGGGTGCCGTCGAGCCTCGGTGACATCCGGACGTATTCCGCCCCGGAACGGCGGGTGGCAGCCGAGGTCGCGGTCCCGGGTGTCCCCGCCCTCGACGAACACCGCCACCACCGGGGGGATCTTCTTCGCCGCGATCAGGTTGTCGAGGATGACGTGTCCGGGGATCGGGTTGTCCCCGCCCACGTCCCCGCCCGACGCCTCCCCGTCGAACACCACCAGGAGGTCGTTCTCGGCCCCCTCCGGGTCGTACCCGGCCGGCGTGTAGACGGTCACCTTCCGGTCGGCCTTCAGCGCGACGCTCGGGACCTGGAACGCCTCGCGCCTCCCCTCCGGCACCCCCTTCACCCGGTCCGACCACGGCTGGGGCGGTACCCCGGGCATCTCGGCGACCGACTGCTCGGCGTACGTCCGGGCGGCCAGCGGGTCGTTCCGGACCTTGGCCGGCGACCCCCGCCGCGGGTTGACGATGAACCCGTAGCCGAACCGCCCGGCCCGGGGGGTCCGCTCGGTCCGGTACCACAGGTCCGTCCCGGGCAGACGCTCCAGTTCCTTCATCACGGCGATCGGTACGCCGCCGACGAGTGCCACCCGCTCGGTGCCCCCGTCGCCCCGCCAGACGAACGTCGCCCACACCTCCTCGTCCGACCCGGGGATCGGCTCGACCAGCGGGGCCTTGCCCGCCAGCTCCCGCCAGAACCGCTCGAGGGCGTCCCGGTCGCCAGCCAGTACGTCCTTTTGTAAGGCGGCGATCCGCGGGCTGTCGGCCGGCGGGGGTGCGGGGTCGGCGGCAACCGTCCCCGCGACGAGTACCGCGAGTACGGCCGGGGCGGCAGCGGGTAGGGGCATCGGATGGCTCCCCAACGATCGGCGGGGCGGCGGCCCCGGTCAGTCGAACGGAATCCCGGTCCGGGCGGAGATGTCCCGGAGGTCGGCTACCACCGCCGGGAGCAGCGGGACGCCGGTCACCCGCCGCTCGACCTCGGCCAGCCGCTCCGGGTCGCCGGGGATGACCACCCCGGGCGTCCCCGCGGCCGGCCGGGTCGCCCGCAGCGTCCGGACCCAGTCGTCCACCCGCCGGCGGAACTCGGACGGGTCGATGAACCCGTCGACCCGGGCCGCCCCGAAAGCGTGGCCGACCCCCCGCCCGACGGCCCGGGCCGGCTCCCCCTGCCGCAGGGCGAACGGCGGGACGAACGGCCCCCAGCCCGCCCCGGTCAGGACGCCGGACAGGATGTCCACCAGGGCGGCCAGGCCGTACCCCTTGTGCCCCCCGCCGTCCCGGGTGCCGCCGAGCGGCAGCAGGGCCCCGCCGTCGATCACCTGGTCCGGGCGGGTGGCCGGGTTGCCGTCCCGGTCGACCCCCCACCCGGGCGGGAGCGGGGCACCCTTCCGCCCGGCGATCTCGACCTTTCCGTAGGCCGCGGCGCTGGTGGCGAAGTCGATCACCACCGGGGGCTCCTCCCCGGCCGGGAAGGCGACCGCGATCGGGTTGGTGCCGAGGACCCGCTCGGCCCCCCAGAGCGGGGCCACCAGCGGGGCGGAGTTGGTCATCGCCCACCCGATCAGCCCGCGGTCGAGGGCCCGCAGGGGGTAGTACCCGGCCATCCCGAAGTGGTTCGAGTTCGACACCCCGACCCACGCCGCCCCGGCCGCCTCGGCCTTGTCCAGGGCGACCTCGTTCGCCCGCGGGCCGACCACCAGCCCGAGCCCGTTGTCCCCGTCCACCGTGGCGGCGGCCGGGAGGTCGCGGACCACCCGGACGTTCGGCCGGGGGTTGATCCGGCCGGCCGCGAGCAGGTCGAGGTACGGGCGGAGGCGGGCGACCCCGTGCGAGTCCACCCCGCGGAGGTCGCTGGCGACCAGCACGTCGGCGGCCTGGGCGGCGTCGGCCGGCGGCACCCCGAGATGCTCGAACGCCCGGGCCGAGAACTCCCGGAGCCGCTCGGCCGGGTAGAACCGGACATCGTCGCCGGGCATCGATGCCTCCCGCTCGTGCGGACCGCGGCCGCAGCGAATGACATCCGGTTCACGCCGCCATCGCCGTCGCCCGGACCTCGTGCAGGACGGCCACCAGGGCGCCGACCTGCTCGCCGGTGAACAGCCCGTCCGGGCCACGCGGGGCGAGGTCCGAGAACGGCGACTCGTACAACAGGGCGGCGTCCATCACCCCGTGCTCGGCCAGGTGGGCGACCACCAGGTTGACGAACTCGATTTGGTTCCCGGTTAGCGTCTTGCCGGCCAGGAACCCGGCCAGCGCCTGCTTGGCCGCCGCCCGGTCGAGCCCGACCAGTGACCGGGCGAACACCCCCAGCCCGTCCGACTCGGCCTTCGCCTTCTCGATCTCCTCGGAGGTCCCGACGCCGTTGGCCGCCAGCACCTGCTCCAGTTCGGCCAGGTCGGCGGGCGTGAGCGGGACGTTGGTGCGGAGCTTCCGGACGGCCGGGTGGTCCCGGTGGCGGCGGAGGAACGCCCGGGCCTTGGCCCGGAACCGCTCGAACTCACCGCCCCCGCCGAGCCCCGGCAGGTCGACCTCGACCTCAGACCCCATCGTGTCCCCGACATCGATGTAGATCGGCTTCCGCCGGGCCTTCTCGATCAGCCGGACCAGGTCCCGCAGCCGCTTCCGCACCACCTCCAGCATCGGGGCGGTCACGTCCGGCCACCATTCGTCCGACTGGACCTCCTGGATCAGCTCCAATTGCGCCTTCACCGCCGGGATGGCCGCCTTCTCCTCCAAGAGCCCGGCGATCTCCTTCACCTGGTCCCGCAGCCGCTCGAAGGCCGGCTCGGCGTGCAGGACGGCCAACTGGAGCCGGAGCATCAGCAGGTCGAACCGCTTGGCCTCCTCCGGCTCCGGGGGCAGCTCGGACGGCAGCCCGGCCACCTCCCGGGCCAGCTCCGCCCGGGCGTCGGCCGACACCGTCGCCCACGCCTCCGGCCGGGCGTACTCCTCCACCAGCCGCCGCTTCGGCCGGACCAAGAAGTTGGCGACGTTCATGGCCGCCACCTCGCCCCGCAGCGCCTCCGCCGTCTCGGCCCGCAGCCCGGCGTCCGGGTCGGCGTCCGCCGGCCCGCCCGGGGCCGCCTTCTGGTCCAGGGCCCCGACCAGCTCCAGCCGGGCCTTGAACAGCCGCTTCCCGAGGGAGTCGGCGGCCGCCCCCTCGGCGGCCGCCGGGTCGGCCCCGAAGAACTCCAGGTTCCCGCAGAAGTCGAAGATGGTGAACGACTCCTTGCCCCGCCCCGGGCCGAACAAGTTCTCGCAGAGTCGGGTCCCCCGGCCGACCATCTGCCAGAACTTGGTCTTCGACCGGACCGCCTTGAAGAACACCAGGTTCACCACCTCCGGCACGTCGATGCCGGTGTCCAGCATGTCCACCGAGACGGCGATGTGGGGCGGCTTATCCTTCTTCCCGAAGTCGTCGATCAGGCTCTGGGCGTAAGCGGTCTGGAACGTGATGACCCGGGCGAACGACCCCTTCAGGTGCGGGTAGTGGTGGTCGAACCGCTCCGCAATAAATCTGGCGTGTGCCTCGTTCTTGGCGAAAATGATCGTCTTCCCGAGCCGGTCCCCGCCGGCCACCTTGACCCCGTGGGTCATCAGGTGCTCCAGGGCCTTGTCCACGGTGTCGGCGTTGAACAGCCACCGGTTCACCGCCGCCGGCTCGACGTGGTCCGGGATGCCGCCGTCCTCCTCCCAGTCCAGTTCGTCCCAGGCGTCCCGCTCGTCCTCCGACAGGTCGTCGTACTTGCTGATCCCCTCCCGCGGGAACTTGAGCGGGACCGACACCGGCCGGGCCGGCACCAGGAACCCGTCCCGGACCGCCTCGCCCAGCGGGTAGGCGTCCGTCGGCACCCCGGTCTCCAGGTCGAACAGGGCGTAGGTGTTCCGGTCCACGTCCCCCTTCGGGGTGGCCGTCAGCCCGACCAGGAGGGCGTCGAAGTAGTCGAAGATCGCCCGGTACTTCTGGAACACCGACCGGTGGGCCTCGTCGATCACCAGCAGGTCGAAGTGCCCCGGGCCGAACCGCCGCCGGCCGTCCGCCCGGGCGTCGTCGATCAGCCCCATCATGGTCGGGTAAGTCGAGACGAACACCCGCCCCTCGGCCGCCTTGTCCGTCACCAGGTTGACCGGCGGGGCGTCCGGGAGGTGCCGCCTGAACGCCCCGACCGCCTGGTTCACCAGGGCCACCCGGTCGGCCAGGAACAGCACCCGCTTGGCCCAGTTGCACCGCATCAGGACATCGGCCAGGGCGATCACCGTCCGCGTCTTCCCGGCCCCGGTCGGCATTACCACCAGCGCCTTGCGGGCCTTGTCCGTCTCGAACGCCTCCCCGATCCGGCGGATGGCCCGGGTCTGGTAGTGCCGCTCGGCGATGGCCGGGTTCACGTCCGCCCCGGCCAGCGGCTTGCGGCTCGCCCGCCGCTGGACCAGCAGTTCCAGCTCGTCCTTCGTGTAGAACCCCTGGACCGCCCGCGGCGGGTAGTCGGCGTCGTCCCAGAGCCAGTGCTCGTACCCGTTCGTGTAGAAGATGACCGGCCGGCGGCCGAACTTCGCATCCAGGCAGTTGGCGTACAGCTCGGCCTGCCGCTGGCCGACCCGGGCGTCCTTCCGGGTCCGCTTGGCCTCGACCAGCCCGAGCGGCTTCCCGTCGTCCCCCCACAGGACGTAATCGACGTACCCGACCCCCGACCCGCTCGGCATCCCGCGGACCTCGTACTCCCGGTCCTCCGGGCGGTCGAGCGGCCAGCCGGCTTCTTTCAGCAAGAGGTCGATGAAGTAGTCGCGGGTCCGGGCCTCGCTGTAGTCGTGGGCGTCCGGGGTGGCGGCGTTGGCCGTCTTGACGGCCGCGATCTCGGCCCGCAGCCGGGCCAGCTCGGCGTCGAGGGCGTCCTTGTCGGCCAGCACCGCCGACAGGGCCTCGTCCTTCGCCCGGAGGTCGGTTTCGAGCTTCCGGAGCTGGTCGGCGGTCTGCCGGGGGACGGGGCTGTCGGCCGGGAGGGCGGCCGGGTCGAACGCCTGGGCGGCCGGCGGCTTGGGGCCGCGGGCGTAGGTGTGGGCCAGCCAGTGGCCGACGTGGAACAGCTCGCGGACGGCGGTGACGGCGTCGGCCGGGAGGACCGGCTTGGGGCCGTGGACGGCGGCGTTCCCGAGCCGGACGATGACCCGGGCCTTGTTGAACACCGCCTCACCGGCGGTCTGCTGGAAGGACGGCTCGTGGACGAGGGCGGCTAGGCTGTGTTGACGAATCGGCTGCGTCCTCCGACCTTTAACCGGGTCAGGAGGGACCGACCAATGCCGTCTT
>JAIEQN010001131.1 GCA_019747685.1 Gemmataceae bacterium | reverse complement strand
CTGACCCCGGCCGCCCGCCGGCCGGCGACCCCGCCGCCGGGCCGGTTCGCCCCGCCCGACCCGGCCAGCGCGATCGCCGGGGCGTTGTCCCAGTTGGCCGGGCTGGGGGAGGCCAGCGGCCGGCTCCCGGTGGACGACACCCCGCTGGCCGAGATTCAGCGGCTGCGGGCCGAGAACCGCGAGCTGCGGGGCCTATTGGACGAGCTGCGGCAGTTGCTCCAAGACGCGGCCGAGGGTGAGGGGAAGGCGGCGGCGACCGAGGCCGAGCTGCGGGCCGCCCTGGCGACCCGGGACGCCCAGGTGGAGGAGCTGAGCGGCCAGCTCGGGGCGGTCGAGGAGCAGATCGCCCGGGGCGAGCTGGCCCCCCCGCCGCCGGCCCCGAAGACCCGGGGCGAGCTGGAGGAGTGGGCCGACGAGCTGGAGCGGGAGGCGGCGAAGGTGGCCCAGGACCGCAAGCGGGCGGACGACGACCGGCGGCAGCTCCGGGAGGACGAGGAGGCGCTGGAGCAGCAGATGCGGGGGATGGAGGTCGGGATGGCCCGCGAGCGGGCGCTGTTGGCCCGGCAGGAGACCGAGCTGAAGCGGCTGCACGGGGAGATCCAGCACGAGCTGGACTTATTGCAGCGGGGCGACGCCGGGCTGCGGGAGCAGATGGCCAAGTTCCAGCGGCGGGCGGCCGAGGTGATGCAGAAGCCGCCCGGCCCGGCCCGGCGGTAGGTCGGCCGGTCAGAGCGGGAGGTGTGGCACCCGGTTCTCGTAGTCCGCGGGGTCGTCCAACACGGCAATCAGCTCCAGGTCGTCGATGTACCGACCGGGGCGGTGAGACATGTCGTTCTGGACGGCCTTCAACACCCCGACGAACCACCGCCCGGCCGCCTGCCGGGCGGTGGCCTCGGCCAGGAAGTCTTTGTCGCAGGTCACGAGGACCCGGCCGAGTGCCCCGGCCCGGTCGAGTACGTCGGGGTCCGGGGCGGAGTCGTGGCCATCTTCTTGGACGGTGAGGGCATCGACGCCCCGGCGGCGGAGGCCGCGGACGACGGCCCCCGGGACGTGGTGGTCGGTGTAGAAGGCGACGCTCACGACGGCCGCTTCCACTCGGCCTTGAGCTTCAACATCTTGGCCCGCCACACCGGGTCGTCGTGGAGCCGGAAGTACCGCTCCTCCTCCTCCCGCTCCTGCCGGTACTCCTCGTCCACCTCGGCCTTGTGGGCGGCGTAGTAGTCGAGGGCGGCCCGGACGTGTTCGGGCTTCAGGTGCGGGTAGTCCTCGCAGTACTGTTCGACGGTCGTGCCCGGGACCGCGGCCATCGGGAACACGATCTGTGTGACCCGGGTGTTCGTCCCGAACACCCACGGCCGGCCGCGGGCGTCCAGCCCGATCAGCGGGTGGTCGGTCGGCGTCAGCGTCTCGTCCACCTTCGGCGTCATTCCACGTCCCCCGGCCGGGCGGCACCCGGATTGTACACCCCCGGGGCGGCCCGCCGCGACCCGACCCACCCGGCCCCGACCGCCAGGAGCACCCCCACCAGCACCGCGAACGCCCCCACCACCGGGACGTTGCTCGCCCCCCACGGCTCGCCCCACACCTGGACCCCGGTGAACGACCCCGACAGGTCGAGCGTCTTCAGGAACTCCGGGGCGAACTCCAGGAACGCGGCCACCAGCGCCGCGATCGACCCGCCGGCGATGTAGCCGCTGCTCAGCAGCACCCCCGGGCCGGTGTCCCCCTCCGCCGCCCCGCCCCGCCGGCGGTCGGCCACGAACCGGATCAGCCCGCCGATGAAGATCGGCATCGACGCCGACAGCGGCAGGTACACCCCGACCGCGAACGGCAGGGCCGGGACCCCGGCCAGCTCCAGCGTCAGGGCGATCAGCGCCCCGATGATCACCAGGTCCCACGGCAGCTTCCGGTCCAGGATGCCGTTGATGATCAGCGACATCAGCCGGGTCTTCGGGGCGTCGAACTTGTTCGACACCTTCGTCCCGTCGTCCTGCTCCTCCAGCGTCCCGTTCACCGCCGGGTCGACCCGGTACTTGACGACCCCGTCGTCGCCGACCAGGTAGCGGCCGGGCGGGGCCGCCGCCCCGGCCTCCCCCTCGCCGACGTTCAGCACCTTGTACGTGGCCGGGTCGTCGGCGTACTGCCCGCTGCGGACCCGGTCGGTGCCGGCCAGCTTCGCCACGTCCACCTTCCCCGGGGGCAGGTCCTTCTTGGTGTAAACCGTTCCGGCCTGGTTCAGGAGCAGGAGCGTGACGCCGACCACCAAGGCCGAGGTGAGCGACCCGATCAGGATGGCGTACTGCTGGTTCCGGGGGGTGGCCCCGACCAGGTAGCCGGTCTTCAGGGCCTGGGAGGTGGTCCCGCCGTTGGACGACGCGATGCAGACCACCGCCGCCACCGTCAGGGCGGCCAGCTTCATCTCCTTGCCGATCGTCAGCACCCCGGCCTCGCCCAGGGTCAGGAGCACCAGGCAGGTGAGCAGCAGGGTGGCCACCGTCATGCCCGAGATCGGGTTGGACGACGACCCGATCTCCCCGGTCAGCCGGCTGGAGACGGTCACGAACAGGAACCCGAACAGGAGGATCATCCCGGCCCCGAGCAGCCCGGTCGGGTTCAGCCCGAGGCCCAGCGAGGGGGCCACGGCCAGGGCCAGCACCATGCCGAGGCTGCCGAACAGGACCACCCGCATCGACAGGTCCCGCTCGGTCCGCGGGACGGCCGCCGCCGCCCCGCCCCGGGCCGCCTCCCGCTCGGCCCGGAGGTCCCGGAACCCGGCCGCCACCGACCCGGCGATCACCGGCAGGGCCTTGAGCATGCTGATGATCCCGCCGGCGGCGACCGCCCCGGCCCCGATGTACAGGATGTAGTTGTCCCGCAGGGCCTTCGGGGACATGTTCCGGATCAGCCCGGTGTCCTGCCCGGTCTTGGCGTCCACCTTGCTGACGGCCGGGGCGAGCGGCTGGGTCAGCCCGTCGCCGACGTAGGCGATGAGCGGGACGAGGACCAGGTACGCCAGCACCCCGCCGGCCACCATGATCCCGGCGATCCGCGGCCCGATGATGTACCCGACCCCCAGCAGCGGGGCCGACATCTCCGACGACAGCACCCCGGCCTTCAGCCCGACCGTCTGGCCGCCGGCCCCGGTGGTATAAAGGGCCTTGGCCGCCACCTCCTTCCACACCTTCCCGACTAGCATCAGGGCCTGGTAGGCGAACCCGATCCCGAACCCGAGGAACACCATCCGGGCCGTCGCCCCGCCCTTCTCCCCGGCGATCAGCACGTCCGCACAGGCGGTCCCCTCGGGGTAGACCAGGGTCCCGTGCTGCTTGACCACGAACGCCCGCCGCAGGGGGATCATCATCAGGATGCCGAGCAGCCCGCCGAGGACCCCGACGGTCATCACCCGGACCACGTCGATGTCGAACCCGAGCAGCAGCAGGGCCGGCATCGTCAGCCCGACCCCGAAGGCGATCGACTCGCCGGCGCTGCCGGTCGTCTGGACGATGTTGTTCTCCAGGATGGTCGCCCGGCGGAGGCCGAAGGCGGCCGAGAACCCGCGGAACAGGGTGATGGCCATGACCGCGACCGGGATCGACGCCGACACCGTCAGCCCGACCTTGAGGACCAGGTAGAGCGACGACGCCCCGAAGATGATGCCCAGCAACGCCCCGGTGACGACCGGCGCCCAGGTCAGCTCCGGGGGCGACAGGGACGGGGGGACGAACGGCCGGAACGCGGGGGCGGCGGGGGCCCCGGCCCCCTCGGTGTCGGCGCGGTCGGTCATGGCGGGCTCGCGGGTCTACGAGTGCGGGGCGGAGAGATGGGCAACAGCTTACCCGCGGCCGGCCGGGAAGTGAAGGGAGTCGGCCCGGCCGGACCCACCGGGTCGGCTCTCATTGGTTTGGTTTCGGGACCCACACACCCTGCGCCGAAACCAATGAACCCGGTCGGACCGACAACCGTTACGGTGACGTGTCGGCCGGTCGGAACGGCGACCGGCCCGGCGGGCGTGCTGACGCCGTTCGCCCGCCAGGGCATCGGGTTACGCCGCCCGGCGGCGGCCCTCGACCACGGCCCGGAGCCGGTCCAGGTCCCGGGCCAGGCACTTGCGGACCATCCCCGTCATCAGGTACGACAGCGGGACGAACGGGATCGCCCACCACCGGGCCGCCCGGACCCGGAAGTCCACGTCCACCCGGGTGCCGTTCCCCTCGGGGGTGAAGGCGAACCGGGTCCGGAACTCGCCCCCGCAACTGACCGCCCGCAGCTCGTAACCGTGCGGCGGGTCGAACGCCGCCACCTCCATCGTCTCGGTCGTCTCCCTGCCGAACATCAGCCGGCTCTCCTTGAACCGGGTGCCGACCCCGACCGGGCCGGGGGTGACCACTTCCACCCGGACAATGTCGGCGATCCGGTCGGGGGCGTGCTCGAAGTCGGCGTAGGCGGCGAACACCGCGGCCGGCGGGGCCTGGACGACCTGTGTAAACGTAAACCCCGGCATGGGCGGACCTCCGTTGGGGATAGGACCGCAATGGATGTACACCACGCCGTGGCGCGGGGTCGAGGTCGGTTGCCGGCCGGCCGGGGACCGGGACGGGTTCGGGTCCGGTGGCGCGGGTGGTCCGGCTTGTGTGCTCAGGGGCCGCCGAGGACCGCCTCGACCACCCAGCAGCCGCGGCCGGCGGGGCCGGTCAGAGCGAGTTCAGGAAGGCTGACAGGGCCCGCTTGTTGGCACGCTTGAGGTCGAGGTAGCGGTTCCTGGCGTTCCGTCCCTGGCCGTCGTGCAACAGGATGGCGTCCTCGATGGTCGCGGCCCGGCCGTCGTGCAGGTATGCCGGCTGGGTCAGCAACCCCCACAATGGGGCCGTCCGCATCTCCGAACCCCGGCCGGACCCGTCCTCGATCCCGTCCCCCAGCGCCCCCATGTCGTGCAGCAGGAAGTCGGAGTACGGGTGGAACCTCACCCGGTCCAGCGCCCGGACCTCGTGCCGGCCGGTCCGCAACGTCGGCACGTGACAGGTCGCGCACCCGATCCGGTGGAACACGGCCTCCCCCGCCCGGACCTCCCGGGTCACCTCACCCCGCGGGGGCGGGGCGAGGAACGTCATAAAATCGGTGAACAGGACGATATCCTCGACATCCGGCTCGTTCGGGCTCTCGACCGGGTTGTACCGGAGGAGATCGTGAAGCCCCTGCGGGGCGTTCTCCTCGCCGATCGTCCGGCCGTCGGGGGTGCGGATGAACCCGGGGACGGTGATCCCCATTTCGTCCTTGTAGGCGTCGGCGGCGAAGTCGAAGAGGCTGCCCAGACCGGCCTTCCAGCCGAACCGGCCGACGACGGTGTCGCCGGTCCGGAGGTCCGGGACGAGGTTCGGGCGGCCGGCCGTGGCGGGGTCGCGGTCGTGCTGTTGGCGGGCGAGTTCCCGGAAGGTGTCGTCCGGGACGGCATCGACCAACCCCAGGCCGAACAACGGGGGCGACCGCCGCCGGGCGACGACGGTGGCCTCCGGCGGGACGACCTCCCCGGCGTACTCGTACCCTTGCAGCCCGACGATCCCCCGTGTCTGAAGCGTCGGCCCGCCGAACCGGACGAGCGGGTCGAACCGGCCGTCGACGACCGCCCCGATCCGGGTGGACAGGGTCGCATTCCCCCCGCCGGTCGCCTCGCCGTTGTGGCATTCGGCGCACGACGAGCCGTTGAACACCGGGCCGACCCCGTCGGCCACCCCCTCGACCTCCTCGAACGCCTCCTTGCCGGCGTGGAACCGCGCCAGCTCGTCGGCCGTCAGGCCCGGCAGCGGGTCGCCGAAGTCATGGCCGTCCGGGTCGGGCGGGTCGGCCTGCGCCGGCCGCGAACCCGGCAGGGCGACCACGGCGACCAGCCCGGCGGCGGCCAGGGTCGCTAGACGGAAACCGAGACCACGAGACCGCGGCATCGAACCCCCCCGTGCGTGGTGGAACGACCCGCCGGCCGGCCCACCCGGCCGGCGGGTATCGAACCCCGTCGGAAACAACCGTCCCCGCCTAGTAATCCCCGGCCAGCACCTCGCCGCCGTTGCGACTGCACAGGGCCCGGTAGTTGGCGACGCTCACCGACGACGAGATGAACCGGCCGGACCCGTCCATGTTGAGGAACTGGGCACCGCCGGAGTGGCTGGAGAAGAAGCTGCCCGGGCTGTTCTCCGGGTGGTTCGGCTGGAGCGAGGTGATGCGGACGTGGACCAGCACCGCGGTCGGGGTGGCCCGGCACCGGAAGCTCGGCCGGGCCGGGTCGTACCGCGGGGCGGAGGGGGCGTACACCGTCTCCTGCTGCCAGGCCGGGCCGACCCAACTGTTCGCGGAGAACCGGCTGGTCCGCTCGCCGACCCCGACGGTGCTGCTCGACCCGTCGGTGATGTCCTCCACCCGGACCCGGCTGTTCCGGTGGAACACCCCGGTGTACGGCTGCTCCTCGTACCCGAGCGTCCCCAGGCACCCGGCGTAGCTGGACACACTCGCCTGCCCGAGCACGGCCAGCGGGCTGTCCGGCGGCGGGTAGGTGAAGGTGTTCGGCGGGGTCCAGGTGGTGGCCCCCGAGTCGGTGAGGTTGATGAGCCGCGGGGCGTCGTCGCTCGGGCAGACGTAGAGCGGCACGACGGTTTCACGCCCGGCCTTATTCGCCGGGTGGAGGATCGGCAGGCTCGGGTCGATCGAGCGGTGCAGGTTGTCCTGCTCGATGTAGGGCAGGACGTGGTAAAAGAGGCTCCACCCCGGGGTGTAGTCCGACTCCCGCAGGGCGGTGGCCGGGGCGGTGTTGGCGGCGAATCCGGGTGGGAAGTGGCCGTAGGCCGCGTGGTAGTTGTGCAGCCCGAGGCCGATCTGCTTCAGGTTGTTCAAGCACTTGATCCGGGCGGCGGCCTCGCGGACCTTCTGGACGGCCGGCAGGAGCAGGCCGATGAGGATCGCGATGATCGCGATCACCACCAACAGCTCGATCAGCGTGAACCCGCGACGGCGGCAACGAATCGACATGAGTGACGCCCTCCCTAATCCTGAAGAGGAGGAATACCGAAGTCGGATATTAGCTTAGGCTAATCGACCAAGTTAGTCGAGGGATAGGAATCAATTTTTTCCCGAGCCTGGCTGTACTACGCTCATCGCGTGGGAACCGACGAGCCGTTTCTTCGCCGGGTCCGGGCCTACCCGGACGACGACGGCCCGAGGCTGATCCTCGCCGACTGGCTGGACGAGCAAGGCGGCCCGGCGGCCGACCGGGCGGTATTCATTCGGGTGCAACTCGCCCTGGCCGGGTTGCCGGCCGACGACCCCCACCGGCCGGACCTGCTGGCCGCCGAGCGCGCGTTGCTCGACCGGTACGGCGACGTGTGGTCGGCCCCGTTCCGCGGGCTGGCGACCGGGCTGGAGTTCCGCCGGGGGTTCGTGGACGAGGTGCGGGTGCCGGCCCGGGTGTTCGTCCGGGAGGCGGCCCGGCTGTTCGCCGCCGGCCCGATCCGCCACCTGCACCTGCTCGACCTGGGCGGGTCGCTGCCGGCGGCGTTCGCGTCCCCGTACCTCGGCCGGCTGGCGGCCCTGACGGTCTACGCCCAGCACGCGGGGGAGGGCCTCGGCCGGGCGGTCGGCCGGTGCCCACACCTGGGCGGGCTGCGGGCGCTGTACCTGAACCGGAACCGGCTCCGGGACGCCGGGGCTGCGGCCCTGGTCACCTCACCCGGCCTGTCCCGTCTCGAAACGCTGGCCCTGGGCGAGAACGACCTGTCCGGGGACGCGGCCCGGGCGTTGGCCGATACCCCGCACGGGCCGAACCTGCGCGAGCTAGAACTGGCCGACAACCCGCTCGGGCCGGCCGGGGCCGAGGCCCTGGCCACGTCTGCCCGGTTGGCCGGGGTTCGCCGGCTGGGGCTGGCCCGCGCCGGCCTCGGCGGGGCTGGCCCCGCCGGCCCGGGGTTGGGCGGACTCCTCCGGGTGCCGGCCCTCGACCTGTCGGGCAACGGCCTCGGGCCGGCCGACCTGAAGGGACTCTTCGCCGGCCCGCCGGCCCGGGTCCGCGAACTCGACCTGAGCCACAATGACCTGGGCGAGACCGGCGTCCGGGTGTTGGCGGACGGTCCCGCCCTCGGCGGGCTGGTGATGCTCCGGCTGGTCGGGTGCAACGTGACCGACGAGGCGGCCGGGGTGCTGGCCGGGTCGCCGCACCTGGACCGGCTGGCCGAGCTGGACCTGGGGAACAACCCGGTCGGGGACGTGGGGTTCCGGGCGTTCCTGGCGGCCCCGGGGCTGCGGGGCCTCCGCCGGCTGGTGGTGCCGGGGGTGGGGGTGTCGCCGCAGACCCGGGCGGCCCTGGCCCGGCGGTTTCCGGGCGTGGTGCGGTTCTGACCGGAGCGGGGGTTGTCGCGCGTCCGGAGTGGTGCCAGCAAAGTTTGGAAGATCGGGCGTGGTGCGGTTCTGACCGGAGCGGGGGTTGTCGCCCCAGGCCGGAACAACCCCCTCGGCCGGCGATCACCCGTCGGCTCAGCGGACTCCGTCCACCCGGACCCCGGCGGTCCGGAGGCGGTCGGTCAGGGCCTTGTGGTCGACCGTCGCCCGGACCTTCTTCCAGTACACCACCCGGCCCATGACTCGCTCCCGGATCGACCCGACCTCCTCCGACCGCCGGACCAGGGCGTCGCCGTCGGCCGTCACCCGGTCGATGGCCCGGTCGGCCCGGTTCCGGTCGGCCGGCGGGACGGCCCGGGTGGCGGCCTCCCGGACGGCATTCCGGTGGGCCTCGGCCAGGGCCGCGTCGGGGGTCGCCCCGGTCCCCTCGGCGACCACCTGGGCCGGGTCGGCCGG
>JAIEQN010000351.1 GCA_019747685.1 Gemmataceae bacterium | reverse complement strand
CGGTCCGGCTCCGGCCGGCCGAGCGTCAGCGTGATCGTCCGGGCCGGGGCCGCCGGCTGGTCGTCGGCCCGCTTCTCCCGGGCGGTGATCGCGACCGTGGTGGCCGGGTCGGGGGCGGTCGGTTCCTTCGGGTCGGTCCCGGAGGTCCGCAGGTTCGAGAGCTGGTCGAGCAGTCCGGTGACCAGTGACGACTCGGCCGGGGCCGGGCCGCCGGGGCGGTCGAGCAGCCACTTGTCGGCCCGGGCGGCGAAGTCGTCGGCCTTGGGGTCGCCCTTGACCCGGGTGAGCTTCACCGGCTGGCCGCCCGGCGGGGTGATGACGACCTCGTCCACCTCGTCCGGGTTGAACCGGGCCACCCGGGCGTCCCGGAGGTCGCGGGGCGAGACGAACAGGTCGGCGAACCGGTCGGCCTTGACCAGGAACAGTTGCGGGTTGTCGGCCAGCTTGGCGTAGCGGTACTCCTCCGTCACCTTCCGCGTGGACGGGAGGGGCGGCAGGCCCGGCGTCGGCGGCGGGGTGAACGACTCCTCCCGGGTGGTCGTCCGGGCCACCGCCCCGATCTGGAGGGTGGCCGTCTGGCCGTCGGCCCGGGTGACGGACAGCGTCCGCTCGGGGTGGTCCAGCCCGGTCGGCTTGTCCGGGTTCGACACGAACTCCTCGACCCACAGGTCGGGCACGGCCGTTAGCACCTTCTGCAGCCGCTCGGGGTCGGCGCGGTCCCGTCCCGGGGCGGCGATCTCCCACGCCTCGGCCAGCCGGTCCGGCGGGATGGCCGGCTCGGCCCCCTTCTCGGCAGCCGTCGGTTGCGGCAGCGGCCCGGTCCGGCGGAGGGTGTACGCCTCGGGCGGCTGGAACCTGGCCCCGAACAGTGTCACCGCCCGGCCCGGCCCGCGAGCCGCCACCTCCTTCACCCGGTCGCCGAGGAGCACCGCCGTCACCACCCCCGACGCCGGGCCGACCGGCGGGGCGAATGGGTCGGCCGACGCCGCCACCTTCACCCGCTCGCCGTCCGGAAAGAGCTGCCGCCGGCGGTAGCCGTCGGCCGGCCGGCGGAGCAGGGGGAGTACGTCCGGGCCGAGCCGGACGACCTCCGGGAAGTCGTTCACCCGGACGTAGGCCGGGCGGGTGAACGGCGGCTCGCCGGCGTCCGGCCGCGGCTCGCCGAAGGTGAGGTCGTAAGGGATGTCGTTGGCCGTCACCTTCACCGCGGCCGGCTTCTGGTCCGGGGCCAGGCCGTAGGCCGACAGGTCGGCCCCGGGTTCGACCGGGACCGGCTGGAACCGGGTCCGGAGGTTCGTCAAGAGGCCGACCAGCTCTTCGGCCTCGGGACCGCGGAGCGGCCAGTTCCCGGGCAGCCGCCACCCGGCCCCGGCCTTCTCGATGACCAGCGGGTCGCCGGCCGGCTGGGGCACTTCGACCCGGGTGACGGCGGCCGGCGTCAGCTTGTCCGACAGGACGGCCAGGCTCGGGGACTCGGCCGCGGCCGGGGCGGGTTGCAGCCCGAGCCGGCCGGCCCAGTCGTCGCCCTTGAAGTACCAGGCCCCGGCCCCGGCCGCCAGGACGACCAGCAGTAGCGTCGATTTCCAGTGCATGTGTGCCTCGCACAGGCCGGGAGGCCTGTGCCACCAGGAACCGGGCTTTGGTGGCACAGGCCTCCCGGCCTGTGCTGCCTTCCCTTGGTGGCACAGGCCTCCCGGCCTGTGCTGCCTTCCCTTGGTGGCACAGGCCTCCCGGCCTGTGCTGCCTTCCCTTGGTGGTACAGGCCTCCCGGCCTGTGCTGCCTTCCCTTGGTGGCACAGGCCTCCCGGCCTGTGCTGACCAATCACCCGATCCGTAGATTACCCGGCGTCGGTTCACCGAACAGAGGACGACGACGATGGCCGAGGTCCGTGCGTTCCGCGGGTTCCGGTACGACCTCGGCCGGGTCGGTGCGTTGTCCGACGTGGTCGCCCCGCCCTACGACGTGATCGACCCGGCGTTGCAGCAGAAGCTGTACGACGCCAGCCCGCACAACGCCGTCCGGGTCGAGCTGATCCGGGACGAGCCGGGCGACGGGCCGGACGACAAGTACGCCCGGGCCGGCCGGACGCTCCGGGACTGGGTGGCCGAGAACGTCCTCCGGCGGGACACGGCCCGGGCGGTGTACGTCTACGAGCAGGAGTTCGAGGCCGACGGCCGGACCCACACCCGGCGGGGGTTCCTGGCCCGGGTCAAGCTGGAGCCGCTGGGCACCGGCCGCATCTTCCCCCACGAGCAGACGATGTCCGGCCCGAAGGAGGATCGGCTGAAGCTGTACCGGGCGACCGGGTTCAACGTTTCCCCGGTGTTCGGGCTGTACCCGGACGAGGCGGGCGAGGTGTTCGCCGCCCTGGAGCCGTTCACCCGCAAGGGGCCGCCGCTCGTCGCCACGGACCACCTCGGGGTGACGAACCGGCTGTGGGTCGTTACCGACACACAAGCCGTCAGCGCCGTCATCGGGCGGATGGGGCCGAAGCCGGTGTTCATCGCCGACGGCCACCACCGGTACGAGACGGCCCTGAAGTACCTCGAAGAACGCAAGGCGGCGGGCGAGGTGCCGGACGACGAGGCGGCCCCGAACTTCTGCCTGATGATGCTGGTCGGGATGAGCGACCCGGGCCTCTTGATCCAGCCGACCCACCGGCTCGTCTCCGGGCTGCCGGCCGTCACGGCGGGGCAGGTCGAGGCGGCGCTGGCCGGCCATTTCGACATCGTCGGGCGGTTCGGGGCGGACGCCCTGGCCTGCTGGGAACACCTCCAGATGGACGGCGGGCAGGACGTACTCGGGTTCGGGACGGCGGCGGACGGGCAGTGGTTCGCGGCCAAGCTCCGCGACCCCGGGGCGATGGCGACCCTGGCCCCGGACCATTCGGCCGAGTGGCGGGGCCTGGGGGTGAGCATCCTGCACAAGCTGGTGCTGGAGACGCTGCTGCCGGCGGCGGTCGGGGGAACGCCGGCCTGCCGGTACGTCCACCAGCTCGACGAGGTGACGGCGGCCCTGGGGGCGAAGGAGTGTCCGCTGGGGGTTCTGGTCCCGCCGGCCACGATGGGCCACGTCGAGCGGATCGCCGGGAACCGGGAGACGATGCCGGCGAAGTCGACGTACTTCTACCCGAAGCTGCTCACCGGGCTGGTGTTCAACTCGCTCAAGAAGGACTGACGGGGTCGTGTATTGTAGGGTGGGTCGAGCGGCACGGAGTGCCGCGACGCCCCACCGCGAGGTAACACGATGGTGGGGCGGCGCGTCCCTGGCGGGACGCTCGACCCACCCTACGGGATCGACCCCATGCCCCGCCGCACCCGCGACGAGCCGGACGACGAGGACTGGGACGACGGGTACGACGTAGACCGGGACTACGACCCGGAGGACGCGGACACCTACCCCGAGGGGCTGTACGACGACGGCGGCCCGCCGGAGGTGCCGTGCCCGTACTGCCGGGAGATGATCCCCGAGGACACCCCGCGGTGCCCGGAGTGCGGCAACTACCTGTCGCGGGAGGACACTCCCCCGGGCGGCCCGAGGACGAACTGGTGGGTGGTGATGATGGCCCTGGCCCTGCTGGCGGCCCTGTTCTGGGCAGCCGGCGGCTGACCGCGTCGGACGGCGGCGCCCGCCGCCCGGTTCGGACCGGCGGCACTTCCGGGGCGAGTCGGCCCCGCCCGGCCCGGCCCCATCAGACCGGTCGGTCCGGGCCGAGCTGGCGGTCGCAGGCGGCGAACACCTGATCCAACATCCCGTGGACGAGGGCCGGGTCGGTGATCGCATACGCCCCGGGCTGGCGGGTGAACACCTGCCCGTCGAGCCGGCCGAACTCCCACACCAGCCCGGTCGAGACGACCCCGTACACGACCAGCGGGCGGTCGCCGTTCACCGCCCGGCAGGCGAGCATGGCCGCCAAACACTGCCCCCAGCCCTCGTCGAAGTCCTGGCGTTTCGCCTCGGCCACGGCCAGCAGCGGGTGTCGGACGAGCCGGTCGGCCACCTCCCCGGGGGCCGCGGAGACGAGGTAGTCGGGCTCGCCGGTCAGGCGGGCGTCGCCGGCCAGCGGGCGGTGTGACCAGACGTGCAGCCGGGGGTAGCGCTTCCAGACGAGTTGGAGCAGCGGGTAGACGAAGTTCTCGGTGTAGAACGGCTCGGTTTCGCTCGGGGTGCGGACGGCGAGGGAGAACCGGAGGTTGTCGAGCAGATGCTCCGGCACATCCAACCGCACCTCGGACACCACCGGCCCCTGCCGGACCCCGAGTGGGTACTCGGCGAGCACGACATCGACGGATTTGAAGTCGCGGAACGCCATCGCGGGGCCTCCGCCGCCATTCTACCCGGCGACCGGCTGGACCGCCGGCTCGACCGGCGGGACGACCGGGGCCGGGTCGAGCCGGTGGAAGTCGACCCCGGAAACGCCGCCGGCCGACCACACGACGCCGCACCAGTCGGTCTCGTCCCCCGACGCGGCGACCAGCCGCAGGTGGCCGACGGTGGCCGCCCTGGTGAGCCGGCCCCACCACCGGGCGCGTCGCCCCGGGGCCAGCAGCTCGCGGGCGTGGGCCAACAGCCGCTCGTCCTCCGCCTCCGCCGGACGGATCAGCCCGTAAACTACCCCGCCGACTTGGTACGACAGGACGTTATCCTGTACCCCGTTCGTCCGCCACGGATGGAAGTGGACGGACGCCGCCCCGTCCCGGACGGCCATCGCCAGGACCTCGGGCCAGGTGCAGCCCCACCCCCGCGCCCGGCCGGCGTACAGGTCGGTGACGAACTCCGGGTCCGGCGGCTCGTCGGTTGGCGTTGCCAGGTCGGGCAGATGGACGACGCGCATCGGACCGCCTCCGGTTCGCGTGACCCCGCGGCCGGACTCGAAACTTCAGACTCGAAACTCGAAACTACCCCCGAAGCATCCCGACCTTCCGGGCGTAGGGGAACAGCCCGCCGGCCTCCAGGATCGGGGCCACCTCGCCCAGCGGCAGTAGCTCCCACTCGTCCCCGGTCGTCTTGTTGGTCAGCTTCCCGCCGGCCACGTCGATCACCAGCTCGTCGCCGGTGCAGACCCGGTCGATCAGCCGGGCCGTCGTCTCGAACGGGATCAGGTACCCGCCGTTGACCGCGTTGCGGTAGAAGATGCGGGCGTAGAACTCGGCCACCACGGCCGTGATCCCGGCCGCCGCCAGGGCGATCGGGGCGTGCTCCCGGCTCGACCCGCAGCCGAAATTTTTCCCGGCCACCACCACCTGATAGGGTGACACGAACTCGTCGGCCGGGGCGTGGAACGGGACGTGCCCCTTGGGCAGCCCGGCGGCGTCGTCCGGGACCCCGCTCAGGGCGTACTTCCCGAACATTTTGTACTCGGCCGGGATCGAGGGGTTGTAAGTCAGGTACTGGGCCGGGATAATCTGGTCGGTGTCGACGTTGTCGCCGAGCACGTAGGCCCGGCCCTCGATCCGATCGCGCATGGCGGTTCCGCCCGTCGGGTGGTCGGCCCCGGACTCGCCCGGGGGCGTGGGGCTACCTTACCCGGCCGGCCGCCGGTCGGGAACCCGGCGGCCGGCCGGGTCGGAATGCCGGGGGCCGGCTCGACCGGCCCGGCGGCGTGTGCTAGACTGACCCGTACCCCCCGAACCTTCGGTCGAACCCGCAGGTCCGCCCCCTGCCCCGTCGCCCCGACCGGCTGGAAGTGGAGCGACCCCGGCGTATGCGCGCGCGACTGACCGTCGAGGCCGGCGACTGCCAGCCGGCCGTCATCGACCTGTCCCCCGACCAGCCGGCCACCCTCGGCCGCAGCCGGGACAACACCCTCGTCCTGAAGGACGAGCTGGCGTCCCGGCTGCACGCCAAGGTGTTCTTCGAGGACGGCCGCTGGCACCTGCGGGACTTCGGGCTCAACGGGACCCGGCTGGACGGGGTCAAGGTGGCCGGGGCGGTCGAGCTGCCCGACGGCGGGGCGGTCAAGATCGGGGAGGTGGTGCTGCGGTTCGCGGCCAACCCCCGCCCGACCCCCCCGCCCGGCGGCCTCACCCCGGCCGACGACACCCGGACCGCCCACCCGTCCGGCCGGTCCCACCACGGCCAGACCAAGGTCCACCCGGTCCCCCCGGACCGGTCCCCCGGGGACCCCCCGCCGGAGGTGTCGGCCAGCCAGCTCCGGATGGACGAGCTGACCGCCCTGTGCAAGTTCATGACCGCCTCGGTCGGGGCCAGGACCCCGCACGACCTGATCGCCCTGGCCCTGCGGGCCATCCTCCTCCAGACCACCGCCAAGCACGCCGGGTACCTGAGCGTCGACCCGGACGACCCGACCCCGAAGGTGGTGATGCCGGAGGCGGCGGCGGTCGACGCCCGGCTCAGCCGCCGGCTCACCCAGCAGGCGTACCAGACCGGCAAGACGGTCTGGCTGGCCCCCGACCTGACCGCCGCCCACCCCCCGACGGACAGCCTGTCGGCGTTCGCCGACGCCATCTGCATCCCGCTGGCCGCCGGCGGCGGGCCGTTCGCCGCCCTGCACGTCTACCGGTCCGGGCGGGCGTTCCTGGAGCGGGATGTCCGGTTCATCGAGGCGGTCGCCGGGTTCCTGGCCCACGGGCTGGAGGTCCACCGCCACCGCCGCACCCTGGAGGCCGAGAACAGCCGGCTGCGGACCCACACCCCGGCCGGGGACGACATCATCGGCGGGTCGGCGGCGATCATCCACCTCCGCCAGCAGATCCTCAAGGCCGCCCCGCAGTCGTACACGGTCCTCGTCAACGGGGAGAGCGGGGCCGGCAAGGAGCTGGTCGCCCTGGCCGTCCACCGCAACAGCAAGCGGGCCGGCGGGCCGCTGGTCGTGGTCAACTGCGCGGCCATCTCCCCGAACCTCCTGGAGGCCGAGCTGTTCGGGTACAAGAAGGGGGCGTTCACCGGGGCCGACCGGGACCAACCCGGGCTGTTCCAGCAGGCCGACGACGGCACCCTGTTCCTGGACGAGGTCGGCGAGCTGTCCCCGGAGTGCCAGGCCAAGCTCCTGCGGGTGATCGAGGGCAAGCCGTTCCGCCCGGTCGGGTCGACGGCCGAGGTGAAGGTGGACGTGCGGATCGTGGCCGCCACCCACCGGGACCTGGACAAGGAGGTCAAGGCCGGGCGGTTCCGCCAGGACCTGTGCTTCCGGATGAAGGTCATCCAGGTCCGGGTCCCGCCGCTGCGGGAGCACCCGGAGGACGTGCCCGAGCTGGCCGCCTTCTTCCTGGCCAAGGTGTCGGCCGAGTGCCGGCGGAACTTCCGGCTGACCCCGGCGGCCATGCGGAAGCTCCAGGACTTCTGGTGGCCGGGGAACGTCCGGCAGCTCCGGGCCGTCATCGAGAGCGCGGCGGTGATGAGCGAGGCCGACGCCCTGGACGCCGACGCCTTCCCGCTCGGCGGGCTGTCCGACCCGGGGTCGATCGCCGTCCCGGCCGCCGACGCCCCCCCGAGCCTGGACATGGACGCGATCGAGACCTGGGCCATCCGCCGGGCCCTGAAGCAGACCGGCGGGAACGTCAGCCACGCGGCCAAGCTCCTCGGGATGAGCCGGGACACCCTGCACACCAAGCTGAAGAAGAAGGGCATCACCCGCGGGGCGGCCGACGCCAGCGTCACCGACACCGTCGGAACCGACTGAAGGGGAAGGAGCGTCCGGCTCGCCCCTACTTCGCCGCCGGCCCCCCGCCGAACCGGTCGAAGGATAGTCCGTGGACCCCGCCGGTCGGGTTGAACCGGAGTCCGTCGACCCCGTGGACCCCGCCGGCCGCCCGCCGGAACACCAGCACCGTCGCCCGCTTCCCCTTCGGGCCGAAGTGGTCCCGCCACTTCGGGGACTCGAAGTCGTCGGCCGTCAGGGTCATCTCCTGGGTCCCGACGTACTCCCACCCGTCCGTCTCCCGGGCCGCGACCGCCGCCTCGAATTGGGCCGCCGTCGGCGGGGTCAACAGCGGCTCGTACTCGAACTTCGCCCGCCGGGCGGCCCGCTCGGCGGCCCGTACCACGGCCTCGTAGTGCGCCTGGGCCTGGGCCAGGTCCGCCTTCGCCCGCTCGACGGCCGCCTTCGGGTCGTTGCCGGCCTGCCCCCTCGAACCCCCGAGGAAGGCGCTCCCCGACGACCCCGGACCGGGCGGCTGGGCGAACAGCCCGGCCGCCAGACCGCCGGCGGCCACCAGCCCGAGCGCGAACACCTTCGCCTTGTGGATCGCCATCCCGGTGACTCCTTGAGCCAGTTGTGACACCGCGGCCGACACCTCGGCCGCCGAACCGAGCCCGACCGCCTTCCGCGCCAGCCCGGCGGAAACCCCCCGCCCGGCCGACCCCGCGACCGCCACCCCCGCCACCCCGGCCAGGACGCCCCGGTCGGTCAGCCGGGCGACCAGCCGGGACCGCGCCCGGGCCAAGAGGCCGGCCACCGCTCCGGGGGTCCGGCCGAGGTCCACGGCCGCCTCCCGGAGCGGCCGGTCGCCCAGCCCGCACAGCACGAACGCCGTCCGCATCGCCGCCGGGAGCCGGCCGACCTCCTCGTGCAGGGCGGTGTAAGCCGCCTCCCACCCGGCCGCCGACGGCCCGCCCGGGTCGGCCTCCCCGACGGCCCCGGCCCGTTCACGCAAGACCCGCCGGCCCGCCGCCCGCCGGGCCTTCCACGCCACCCGGACGGCCACCCCGTGCAGCCACCCGCCGACCGACCGCACCCCTCGGCCCCGGGCGGCCGACCGGGCCAGGGCCAGGAAGGTCGCCTGGAAGGCGTCCTCGGCGTCGGCCTCGGACCGGAGCAG
>JAIEQN010001063.1 GCA_019747685.1 Gemmataceae bacterium | reverse complement strand
GCCCGCCGGCCGAGGAGCCGCCCGCCACCCCCGCCTGGGTGCCGAACCGGGCGACCACCCGGCCGGCCGACCCGTCCGTCCGGCCGCAGCCGGCGGCCACCAAGCCGGCCAGCATCCAGACCGCGTGCGTCCGTCCCATCCCGGAGTCTCCTGGGCCGCTGTCGGGGATCGCCGGCCGTCGTAGCGGCGGACGAGGCCATAGGAGGGAGAACGAACGAGCCCAGGGAGCGGACCGACCTCCGGCGGCTTTTGTGACACGCCCTTCGGTCCGGGCGGTCGGGGCGGGGCTTGCGGCGGCTCGCTACCCGGTACAGACAGGTCGGCCAGGGATTTGACCCGCCCGGCCGGACGGAATCGCCGGTCGGGTCCTGCGGGGGCCGGGCGGCGGGGTTTGTGGGGAATGCCGCCCGGACAATTGGCGGCGGCCGGCGGCGGTTTAAGATGGGGAAGTTGGAACCCTTGTGCCGGTCCTGCCCGCCGTCCGGCGGTCCCCCTCGCCGAGTCGCACCATGCGCACCCGCCTCGCCGCCGTGTTCGCCCTCGCCGTGACCTCCGGGGGGTTACACCCCCGGCCCGCCAATGCGGAGGAGAACAAGCCGCCGAAGGAGTTCGCCGCCCTCAAATACCGCCTCGTCGGGCCGTTCGCCGGCGGCCGGGTCTCCCGGGCCTGCGGGGTCCCCGGCGACCCGCTGACGTACTACGCCGCCACGGCCTCGGGCGGGGTGTGGAAGTCGGCCGACGGCGGGCTGACCTGGAAGCCGGTGTTCGACGACCAGCCGACCAGCTCGGTCGGCTCGATCGCGGTGGCCCCGTCGGACCCGAACGTCGTCTACGTCGGGACCGGGGAGGCGAACATCCGCGGGAACGTCGCCCCCGGGGCCGGCATCTTCAAGAGCACCGACGCCGGCAAGACCTGGCAGCACGTCTGGAAGCAGGTCGGGCAGATCGGCACGATGGCCGTCCACCCGAAGAATCCGGAAGTGGCCTACGCGGCGGTGCTGGGCCACGCCTTCGGCCCGAACGCCGAGCGGGGCCTGTACCGGACGACCGACGGCGGCAAGACGTGGCAACAAGTCCTGGCCAAGGACGCCGACACCGGCTGCTCGGACGTGGCCCTCGACCCGTCGAACCCGCGGACGGTGTTCGCCGGGATGTGGCAGGCCCGCCGCAAGCCGTGGGAGATGACCAGCGGCGGCCCGGGGTCGGACCTCCAGGTCTCCCGGGACGGCGGCGACACGTGGAAGAGCCTGAAGGCGGCGAAGGGGCTGCCGGCCGGCGTCTGGGGCAAGGTGTGCGTGGCGGTGGCCCCGTCGAACGGCCAGCGGGTCTATGCGATCATCGAGGCCAACGAGGGCGGGCTGTTCCGGTCGGACGACGGCGGCGAGACGTGGGAGAAGACCAGCGACGACCGCCGGGTCCGCCAGCGGGCCTGGTACTACTCGACCCTCACCGTCCACCCGACCAACCCGGACATCGTCTACCTGCCGCAGGTGCCGCTCTTGAAGAGCAGCGACGGCGGGCGGACGTTCGCGTCCGTCCCCGGCCCGCACCACGGCGACCACCACGACCTGTGGATCGACCCGCGGAACCCCCAGCGGATGATTAACGCCAACGACGGCGGGGTGGACCTCACGGCCGACGGCGGGAAGACCTGGTACGCCCCGCCGCTGCCGATCAGCCAGTGCTACCACGTCTCGGCCGACAACCGGACGCCGTACCGCGTCATGGCCTGCCTGCAGGACCTGGGCAGCGCGTCCGGCCCGTCGCACTCGCTGCTCGGCGGCGGGATCGGCCTGGGCGACTGGTACGGGGTCGGCGGCGGCGAGGCGGGCTACGCCTTCGCCGATCCGTCCGACCCGAACGTCGTTTACGCCGGCGAGTACGGCGGGATCATGACCCGGTACGACCACCGGACCGGGCAGGCCCGGAACGTCACGGTGAACCAGGTCAACCCGTCCGGCATCGACCCGGCCAAGATGAAGTACCGGTTCCAGTGGACGGCCCCGATCCTGATCTCTCAGCACGACCCGAAGACCGTCTACCACGCGGCCAACGTCCTGTTCCGCACCAAGGACGCCGGCCAGACGTGGGAGAAGGTGTCCGACGACCTGTCGAAGAACGACAAGCAGAAGCAGCAGTGGTCGGGCGGGCCGATCACCGGGGACAACACCGGCGTCGAAATCTACGGCACCATCTTCGCCCTGGCCGAGTCGCCGAAGCAGCAGGGCCTCATCTGGGCCGGGACGGACGACGGCAAGGTCCACCTCACCCGCGACGACTGCAAGACCTGGACCGACGTGACGGCCAACGTCCCGGAGCTGCCGGACTGGGGCACTGTCTCGTGCATCGAGGCCAGCCCGCACGACCCCGGGACGGCGTACCTCGTCGTCCGCAACTACCGGCTCGACGACTACCGGCCCTACGTCTGGAAGACCACCGACTTCGGCAAGACGTGGACGAAGATCACCGACGGCCTGAACCCGGCCGTCCACCTCCACGCCGTCCGCGAGGATACCGCCAAGAAGGGGCTGCTCTACCTCGGCACCGAGCGGGGCGTCATGTTCTCGCCGGACGCCGGCAAGACGTGGCAGCCCTTGCAACTCAACCTGCCGACGGTGCCGGTGCACGACCTCGTGGTCAAGGGCGACGACCTCGTCGTCGGCACGCACGGCCGGTCGATCTGGATTCTCGACGACCTCACCCCGGTGCGGGAGATGTCGGCCGCGGTGAGGGAGAAGCCGGCGCATCTCTTCCCGGTCCGGCCGGCGGTCAAGTGGTCCGTCGGCGGGGGCGGCCCGACCCGGGGGTTCAACGAGTACACCAGCGGCGACAACCCGGCGGCCGGGGCGGCCGTCTGGTTCCACCTGAAGGACGAGCCGAAGGCCGAGGTGAAGGTCGAGGTGCTGGACGCGGCCGGGAAGGTGATCGCCACGGCCAAGGCGAAGGGGAAGCCCGCCGACAAGCCGGCGGACGAGGCCAAGGAGGCGAAAGACGAGGGGAAGTCGGCGACCAAGCCGGACGACGAGAAGGACGAGGACAAGGACAAGGGGGACCCGAAGGACCGGAAGCTGGAGGCGGCGGCCGGGCTGAGCCGGTGGGTCTGGGACCTCACCCACGACGGGGCCGAGGCCATCGCCGGGTCGCCGGCCGACCTCGGGTCGGCCGACCAGCGGGTGCCCGTGGCCCCGGGCAAGTACACGATCCGGCTGACCGTCGGCAAGGACGTGATGACGCAGCCGGTCGAGGTGAGGCCGGACCCGCGGATCGTGGCGGCGGCCGACCGAAAGGAGTTCTTCGCATTCACGCCCGGCACCCAAGTCGGCGGCGGTGACGCGATCGGGGCCGACCTCCAAGCCCGGGAACGGCTGGGCCTGCCGGAGGTTGTTTACCTCCCCCGCCCCGGCGACGCCCCGGCCCAAAACCCGGCGGCCCAGGAGAAGCTGGCCCTGCGGGTGCGGGACGACATCTCGAAGCTGTCGGACGCGGTCAACCGCATCCGGGCGATCAAGAAGCAGATCGCCCTGCGGAAGGACCTGCTCAAGGAGAACAAGGACGCGAAGGACCTCCTGAAGGAGTCGGTGGCGTTCGACAAGAAGCTGGACGAGGTCGAGGGGAAGCTGCACAACGCGAAGGCGAAGATTAGCTACGACATCTTCGCCGCCCGCGGCGGGGCGATGCTGTACTCCCAGCTCACCTGGCTGCTGGCCAGCCTGACCGACGGCGACGGGGCCCCCACCAAGGCCCAGGTGGACCTGGCGGCGGAGCTGGAGAAGGAGCTCGCCGGCCTCGTCGGTCAGTTCGACAAGCTGGCGGCCGACGACCTGGCCAAGCTGAACGAGGCGGCCAAGAAGCTCGGCGTGCCGGAGCTGTACGTCCCGCCGGCCAAGAAGAAGGCCGAGCCGAAGAAGGACGACGAGAAGAAGTAGCGAACCGGGCGCGGGCGGGCCGCACCGGCCCGCCCTGTCCCGCGGGCTACTGCCCGTCCTTGTCCTTCTTCTTCACGTCCACCGTCGTCCCGCTCCCCTCCTTGCTCCGGATTTTGATGTCCGTCCCCGGGGTTTCGACGTCGATCTTCGTCCCCTTCTTGTCCGCGGTCGTCGGCGAGCCCGACCCGCATCCGGTGAACCCGGCGGCCGTCGCCGCGAACAGGGCCGCCGCCATCAGATACCGTGCCCGCATCGTCAACTCCTGGGGCGAAGGTCGAAACATCCTGCCCCCGAGGGTTGCAACCCGGGTGCCAAGTGGTGTCTCAGTCTGGTGGCACAGGCCTCCCGGCCTGTGCAGTACAGGCCGGGAGGCCTGTGCCACCAAAGCCAAACTGAGACACTACCCGGGCGGGCGGGGGCTTGCGGCGGGCGGCCGGGCGCGTTGAAATGCCCGGTTGGGGGCGAACGGCCGCCCCCGGGTGCCGGTCGGGAGGTTCCCATGCCCAGTCCGTTCCCGGGAATGGACCCGTTCCTCGAACACGGGTCGCACTGGCCGGACTTCCAGCGACACCTCGTCGCCGCCCTCCGCGACGCCCTCGGTTCCGCGGTGCCGGACCGCTACCGGGTCCGGGTGGCCGACCGGCGGTACACCCCGGAGGGGGGCGGCGAACACGTCGAAGAGTTCCTCGAAGTCCGCGGCCCGGACGACCGGCTCGTCACCCTGGTCGAGGTGGTCAGCCCCGCGAACAGGACGACCCCGGCCGGCCGGACCGCCTACCTCGCCACCCGGGCGGACGCCCTCGCCCGCGGGGCTGGGACGGCTGAGGTTGGCCTCGTCCTCCAGGGCACGCCGACCCTGTCGTACTCCCGGGACGCCCTGGGGGAGTTCGACTACGCGGTCAGCGTCACCCGCCCGGCCCTCCCGGACCGGTACGAAATCTACACGACGACCCTGCCGAAGAGGTTGCCCAAGTTCAAGGTCCCTCTCCTCCCGGACGATCGGAACTCTGAAGTGCTCGACCTCCAGGCGGCGGCGGCCCGGGCCTACGACCTCGGGAACTTCGCCGGGCGGATCAACTACCGGGCCGACCCGGGGGTGCCGCTGGCCGAGGACCACCGCCGCTGGCTCGACGAGGTACTCCGGGAAAAGGGCCTGCGGGTTGAGGCGGCCCAGCCGTCCGCCGACGAGGTGGCCGTCGCCGCCTACCACCTGTGGGAGCGGGCCGGCCGCCCCGACGGCCAGGACCAGGAGCACTGGTATCGGGCGGCGGAGCAGTTACGGCCGCACGCGGGGCGGCCCGGTGAGCCGGTATAATCCCGGCATGAACACCCCCCCGCCGGATGTCGCCACCCTGGTCCGCCGCGGCCACGCCTACGCCCGCCGGGGCGAGCACGACCGGGCCGCCGAGGTGTTCGCCGGGGCCATCGACCTCGACCCGCTCGACGCCGAGCTGCACTTCCACCGGGGCAACGCCCTGGCCGCCGGCGGCCGTCCGGCCGACGCCGTCGAGGACTTCACCCGGGCCATCGACCTCCGACCCGACTACGCCGCCGCGTACCACAACCGGGCCACCGCCCACGCCGAGGCCGGCGACCTGGAGGCCGCCGTCGCCGACTACACCCGGGCCATCGACCTGACCCCGGACGACCCCGACCCGCTCAACGGCCGGGCCGCCGCGTACAGCCGGCTCAAGGACTACCCGCCCGCCTACGCCGACTACGAGGCGGCCCTGAAGCTCGACCCGGGGTCGTTCCGGGTCCACTTCAACCGGGCCAACGCCCTGTCCGCCGAGGGCCGGCACGAGGAGGCCGCGGCCGACTACGCCGAGGCCCTGCGGGCCAACCCCCGGCACCACCGGGCCTACCTGTACCGGGCGTTGTCGCTGGCCGCCCTGGGCCGGGCCGACGACGCCCTGGCCGACCTGTCCGCCGCGCTCCGGATGAAGCCGGACTCGGCCGAGGCGTTCGTCCACCGCGGCCGGCTGTGGGCCGAGCAGGGCGAACCGGACAAGGCCGTGGCCGACTACACCTGGGCCCTGCGGTACGACCCGCAGAGCCCCGAGACCCACAACCTCCGCGGGGTGGCCCACGCCGACCGGGGCGACCACGACGCGGCCGCCGCCGACTTCGCCGCGGCCATCAAGCTCGACGGGGACGACCCGGCCCCGCGGTTCAACCGCGGCCTGGCCCACGTCCGGGCCGGGCGGATGGACGAGGCCCGGGCCGACTTCGACGAGGCCATCCGGCTGGCCCCGGACGACCCGGCCGGGTACGTCCAGCGGGGGTACGCCCGGTACGAGCTGGGCGACCTGGACGGGTCGGCGGCCGACTTCGGGGAGGCGGTCCGGCTCGACGGGGAGAACGCCCGGGCGTACTTCGGCCGGGCGATGGCCCGGCGGAAGGCCGGCGACGCCGACGGGGCGCTGGCCGACGTGACGGCGGCGGTCGAGCGGGACCCGACCTCCGACGCCGGGTACAACTTCCGGGCGGCCCTCCACTACCTGCGGCGGGACTTCGCGGCGGCCCTGGCCGACCACCTGAGTGCGGCCGCCATCGACCCGGACGACCCGGCCACGCTCAACCACGTCGCCTGGATTCGGGCGACCAGCCCGGTGGACGAACTGCGGGACGGCGACCTGGCCGTCCGGGACGCGACCCGGGCGTGCGAGCTGACCGGGCACAAGCTGGCCGGGTTCGTGGACACGCTGGCGGCGGCCCACGCCGAGGCCGGGCACTGGGACGAGGCGGTCAAGTGGCAGGAGGAGGCGGCCCGGCTGGCCCCGGCCGAGCAGCGGCCGGACTACGAGCGGCGTGTGGAGCTGTACCGGGCCGGCCAGCCGTACCGGGACGAGGGGCCGGACCCGGCTTCGTAGGGTGTGTCGAGCGGCCCGTCTTCGGACCGCGAAGACGCACCGGGCGTCTACTTCTTGCCGTCCGGCTTGGTCAGCGTGGCGATGTCCCACAGCCGGACGGCCCCGTCGTTCCCGCCGGTGGCGAGGGTGCGGCCGTCCGGGCTGACCGCGACCGCGTAGGCCGGCCCTTCATGACCCCGGAACGCGGCCAGCGCCCGCCGGCCGGGCACGTCCCATAGCCGCACCATCCCGGAGAAGTCGACCGAGGCCAGGGTCCGGCCGTCGGGGGCGAAGGCGACCGCCGCCACCGCGTCGCCGTGGCCGTCGAGCGTCGCGGCCAGCTTGCCCGTCTCGGCGTCCCAGACGAACACGGCCGACGGGGCGTCCTCCGGGTCGATGCCGCCGCCCCGGCGGCTCTCGCCGGCGGCCAGGAGCCGGCCGTCGGCCGGGGCCGCCAGCCGACACAGCTCGCGGCCCCGCCCCCCCGGCGTCTGCTCGACGACCTGTTCGACCGTGACTTCCTCCCGGTCCCCGTCGGCGTCGCGGATCGAAACGTACCACCCGTCCGAACAAGCCAGCGACTTCCCGCCCCGGACGTACACGACCGACGGGAGCCGGTCGGACGACGCCCGGAGGAAGGACCACGGGTTGGCTCCCGGGTCGGGGCGGGCGGCGCGTCGGACGGACAGGACCCGGCCGGACGCGACCTCCCACCGGGCGACCGCCCCGACCGCCCCGCGGTCGAAGTCCCGCCGGCTCACCCCGGCCACCAACGACCGGCCGTCGGGTGCGAAGGCCAAGCTACCGGCCGAGTTGTGGTGGGTATAGAGTGCGAACGGGGGCGGACTGGCCGGAACGCCGAACACCGTTTGGGTCGGCTGGTCGCCCAACTCCCAGATTCGGACGGCACCATCCCCGTCGGCGGCCGGCCGTCCGTCCGGCGGCCACCGACGCACGCCGCCCCCGGCGGCGAGCCGCCGGCCGTCCGGGGAGTAGACGAGGCAGTAGGCCCCGCCGTCGTGCTTGCCCAGCACGCCCGTCGGCTGCCCGCGAGTCGGGTCCCAGAGGCGAACAACCCCATCCATCCCCGCCGACGCCAGCGTCCGCCCGTCGGGGCTGAAAGCGACGGCTTTCACCGACAGGTCACTCTCACCCCGCAGGACGGCTCGCGGCCGGGGGTCAGAGCCGAGGTCCTCCGCTGGCCGCTCAAGTAATCGGAACGCCCACACGATGCCCACCGCGGTCGTCAGCCCGGCCACGGCCAGCGTTGCAAACACCAACTGTTTCGATCGGCTCATCGTTACTCCTCGGCTCGGCGCTCGCGCGGTGGCACCCGTTCCCTGCGCGACTCACTGCGGGGGAGAACCAACGACTCACCTGAACAGCCGTCGCCACATGAGCGTTGCCACACCGCAGCCGATTACGAGCAGCGTCATCCCGCCCGGAGCAGGCACCGAGACGGGATCAACAAAGCCCCAACCTACATTTGAAGAAAATGATAATTGTTTGTTTGTCAAGTTTCCGGTGACCAGAAAAGTGTAACCCATCCACCGTCCGGAACTGGAGTAAGGGCGTCCAGGATCATCAGCGAAGTATGTTGAAGTCGCATCGAATACTGAGTCATAATATGGGTTGCCAGATGGGGCACCTTGATTGTCGATAAACCAGTACAGGCCGGTTTCCGAGTCGTAGTAAGTGGGGATAGTAGTTCCAGGTACGGTGGCTCCGATAATTTGTATCCAATGAACATTACCCGCGCCTTGTGGGTCACCAGTTGCTGGTAAATATGTCAATTTAAAGTCGGCACCACCTGTTCCCAGCCAAGTCGGACCTCCGGCAGGGTTTTCAACATATGCTTCGAGAGTATCGAGCCTGACAGAACCTTTAGAGCTGTTTCGGGTCGGTTGTAGCGGTTCCGCGGGTGACCCCGTAAGCTGATAGCGACCCCCGGAGGGTGGCTA
>JAIEQN010000828.1 GCA_019747685.1 Gemmataceae bacterium | reverse complement strand
TGGTAGTCGCTGTGGAAGTCGGTGAACAGGAACAGGACCGGCACCCCCTTGCGGTAGAACGAGTCGTGGTCGCTCGGGCCGGTCCCGGCGGGCACGGACTTGACCCGCAGCCCGTACCGGTCCTCGACCGCCCCGACCTGCCGGCCGAAGGTGTCGCCGGTGCCGGTCCCCCAGATTTGCAACTGCGGCTTGGTGGTGATCCCGAGCCAGTCGCCCGGGCCGGGCCGGAGCCGGCCGACCATGTCCAGGTTGACCATCGCCGCGGTCTTGTCGAGCGGGAACGGCGGGTGCTCGCAGTAGTACTTCGACCCGAACAGCCCCCGCTCTTCGCCGGTGAAGGCGACGAAGACGAGCCGCCGGCCGCGGCGGTCCTTCATCGCCCCGAACCGGCGGGCCAGTTCGAGCAGGGCGGTGGTGCCGGAGGCGTTGTCGTCGGCCCCGTAGTGGGTCTGGCCCTCGCCCCGCTCCCCGAGGCCGCTGCCGAAGGCGGAGGTGCCGAGGTGGTCGTAGTGGGCCCCGATCACCACGGTTTCGTCGGCCAGCGGGCCGGACCCGGGCAGCACCCCGACCACGTTCTTCACCGGCACGTGCTTGCGCTCCACCCCGATGTCGGCCGTGGCCGTCCAGCCGGCCAACTCGGCCGACGCGGGCTTGAGGTCCCGGTCGTTCTCGGCCTCCAGGTCTTCGAGTGACTTGCCGAGGGCCGCGGTCAGTAGCTTCGACGCGACCGCCCGCTTCAGGTGCAGCACCGGCAGCCGGGCCGGCGGGTCGGCGCGCTTGTGCTCGTCGAACCGGACGAGCGGGTCGTTGCCGCCGGCGGTGGTCGGGTCGTTGACGAAGATCACCCCGGCGGCCTTCCGGGCGGCCGCGGTGCCGAGCTTGGTGACCAGGAACGAGTACGGGCTGTCGACCCCGGCCGGGGTGCCGGTGTCGAACCGCTTGTCCCCGGTCTCGGCCGGGCGGGGGTTCTTCCGCACGACGATCACCCACTTCCCGGCCACGTCCACCCCGGCGTAGTCGTCGTACTTCAGGTTCGGGGCCGAGACGCCGTGGCCGACGAAGACGACCCCGGCCGCGTGCTTGCCGCCGAAGGTGTAGCCGGTCGGGCCGAACTCGGAGTCGGCCTCGACGGGGATGCGCTTCCCGTCCGGCCCGGCGAAGGCGAGGGACGATTCGCCGTCGAGCCTGGGGAAGCCGTTCATGGTGAACGGCTGGAAGTAGGTGCCGTCCTCCGCGGCGGGCTTGAGCCCGGCGGCCTTGAAGGCGGCGGCGATGTGGTCGGCGGCCTTGTCGAGGCCGGCGGTGCCGACGCCCCGCCCCTCGCACTGCGGCCCGGCGAGGAAGAAGAGGTCCTTCTTCATCCGCTCGACGGACGCGGCGTCCTGCGGGAGTGGTTGGGCGACGGCCGGGGCGGCGACGGCGACGAACGCCAGCGGCAGCAGCCGGCGGACGGAGACGGGCATGGGGTGCGACCCTTCGGGGTGTGGTTCGGGTATTATGACCGGGACGGCCGGCCCGGTACAGGGTCGAGCCGCGAAGGGGTCCCCGTATGGTCACGATCACGTTCCCCGACCGCGACACCGAGAAGAAGGCCCTCGGGTTCCTGCTCGGGCGGTTCTCCGGCCGGGTCCTGGCGTCCGGCGAACACCTCGTCCCGGAGGCCGCCCTGGAGGCCTTGGCCGACCAGAACATCCCGTTCACCGTGAAGGGGAAGGCCACCTATGAGCAGCAACTGGCGGCGCTTCGAGGTGCTGCTCCCGCTCCAGTTCAATGACGGCCGGGAGGTTCCGCCGGACTGGCTGGCCGAGGCCGTACTGGAGGTGGTCGGCCGGTTCGGGGCGGCCAGCTACGAGACGCAGCGGGTCGAGGGCCACTGGCGGAACGGGGGCGTCCTGTACCGGGACAACCTCGTCCGGATCGTCGTCGATGTCCCGGACGCAGCGGACGCCCGCAGTTGGATGAAGCAGTTCAAGGCCCGCTGGAAGGCCAAGTTGGAACAACTCGAACTATGGGTCGTCAGCTACCCCATCGACATCGAGTGACGGCCGGCCGGGAAGCCCCTTGCGGACCGGATGACGGGCGTTTAATCTCGCGTGTGACCCCGACCGGGCGGTCTTCGCCCGGTCGCCCCCGTCGGAGCGCCGAGCCATGCGGACCGCCCTACTCGCCCTCGCCTTCGTCGCTGCCGCCGCGGTCGCCACCACCGCCGACCCGGCGGTCACGCTCGACGCCATCATGCGGGGCCACGCGGACAAGGTGGGGAAGGCGGGTGAGGTCTACGACGAGGCCGTCCAACGGTCGAAGAAGGCGGCCGTCGCGGAGGCGGTCAAGGTGGCCCGGCAGGCCCGCGGGGCGAACGACCGGGTGGCCGAGAACGACGCCTGGCGGCACGTCCTGCTGCCGGACCAGACCCACGAGACGGCCCGGAAGTACTTCGCCGACGCCGGCCAGCTCGACGCCGAGCTGGAGAAGCTGCCCGAGTTGGCGGCCAAGTACCCGACGCACCGGCGGAAGGCGGCCCCGCCGGGGGACGCCAAGAAGTTCGGCGGCCACCGCTACAAGGTCTACGACGGCGAGTGGATTCACCGCCAGGCGGCAGCGAAAGCGGAGGAATACGGCGGCCACCTGGCCCGGATCGGGAACGCCGACGAGTTGAAGTTCGCCGTCGGGCTGATCCGTGTCGGGAAGGCGATCGATTACTGGATCGACGGCTGCGATGACATCAAGTGGAACGACTGGCGGTACTCGGATGGCCGGAAGGTCGAGTTCTTTGCTTGGCTTGAGGGCAACCCGGAGCGTCGCCCCGGCGAAACGCACCTGTTCCTCCAGCGACTTGGCGGGCGCATGCTCGACGGCTGGCCCAACACGAGATGCGGCATGGTGGTGGAGTGGGACGAGTAGCGGGCCGGGGTCGCCGGCTTGTCGCGGCCCGGCCGATGTGCTTCGATGGGGGTGGAGGTTCCCGACATGGTCACGATCACGTTCCCCGACCGCGAGGCGGAAGAGCAGGGGCTGGACTACCTGCTGGGCGAGTTCCCGTACCGGGAGGTCGCGGCCGGCCAGTACGTCGTCCCGGACGCGGCGGCCGAGGCGCTGGCCAGCCGGCAGGTCCGGTTCGCGGTCACCGGCAAGCCGGCCCCGACGGTCCACCGCCACCCGGACATCATGAGCGGGATGCCGGTGTTCGTCGGCACCCGGGTCCCGGCCCGCAGCCTGATCGACCACCTCGCCTCCGGCGTCCCACTCGACGAGTTCCTGGCCGACTTCCCGTCCGTCTCCCGCGAGCAGGCGGTGGCCTACCTCGAAGCCGCCCAGGAGGCGATGGACCGCCATGCGGGTGCTGCTTGACGAGTGCGTGCCGAAGCGGCTCGGTCGGTTGCTGGCCGGGCACGCCGTCGATTCCGTCGGCGGGATGGGGTGGTCCGGGAAGAAGAACGGGGCGTTGCTGGCCCTCATGACCACGGCCGGATTCGAGGTCCTGTTGACCGTCGATAAGGGCCTTCGCCACCAGCAGAACCTGACCACCGCCGGTGTCGCGATGGTGCTGATGCGCTCCAAGTCCAACAAGCTCGCCGCTCTCACCCCGCTCGTTCCGGCGGTGCTGGCGGTCCTCGCCGGGCCGATCAACCCCGGCGACGTGATCGAGGTCCGGTAGCGGCCGAGTCGCTCAAGCCAAGATTTGTTCGGCCGCGGCCGGATGTGTCAGGCCGCAAACCGATTCGTCAGCCGAGGGGTGTGTGTCCCGCCTGGAACCATCCGCCTGCGGTAGGTCGGGGAGAAATCCCGAAAAAATCTCCGCCGGCGCGCGAACCTCCCCCTGTCCGGCGTCTCCTATACAGGTAGCCCCCGCCGCGGCACGAACCCGGCGGGGGCTGAAAATTGGGAAAAACGGGCGGGAGCCGGTTGCCTTTTGGTCCGATGGTCGGTACGATCACCGATCCGGACGAGGGCCAAGCCGACCCCCGTTCGTCGTGTTTCCGGAACCCGTTTCACCCCCAACCGTCCGAGATGACCTCCTAGCCTCATCATCCGGTCAGCCCTGCCCCATCGGCACCTGACCTCAACGTCCGCGGAGGTGCACCATGGCCATCACGACCCTCACGACCGTGCTCCAGACCGTGCAGGCGACCGGCGTGAAGCTGGCCGCCCCGGCCCGCACCGGTCGGGGGCTCGCGAAGGTCGACGCCTACCCCGCGGACATCCTGTCCCGGCAGTTCCCGCTGCCGAACCCGGATTCGGAACCGAATCCGGGGGATCGACAGGACCCCGCGATGCATCCGCACGGGCGGATGCGGGCGGCGGTCGCCGTCGAGCCCCCGGCCGGTTCGGCCGGAGTCCACGTTCCCGGTTCACCGGTCCGCGCGCGGTCGTGGCGGTTCTCCGGCCACCCGTTTAACGGGTGGCGGGGGTTAACCGCCACGACCCGGGCGAACCCCCCGCTGGCGTCCAGTCTTCCCACCCGGCCCGGCAGCGACTGCCAATCGCCCGGCCGGAGGGACGACCTGATGGCCGTCAAACGGGGGGACCGCCCGGCCGCCGCGGCCGGAAAGTGAGGTGGCCTACGGCCCTAGCGTAACCAGCCGGCTCGGATTGGCACCACGAGGACCCGACCCCGGGTCCGGATGAGCAACCGCAGTCACTGTCCAAGCTAGACCGTCGGTCACGACGACCGGGATTCACCGAGTAACCACGCCGGCCCCTGACGCGATCGGTCGGTTGCGACCGGGTCGCACGGTACGGCGGTGCCCACGGGGCAGACGGGCGAACCCACACGCCCAGTCGCCTTCCGGGCCACCCCCGCCGCACGTGACGGCCCGCCCGCGACCGGCCCGCCGCACACGCGGGCGACGCCGCCGACGAACAACCGCGCCGAGGCCGGGGTCGCGTACCCCCGGCCGCCGGAGGCGCGGGTCGGCGGCCGCCCCCGGCACTGGACCATCCCGGCCCCCCGTCCTGATCCGGGCGGGCCGCCGGTCCGGACCGCAGGGACGGCCACGCACACTCACACGGGAAGGATCGGGGCAGGGACGGTCGCCATGAGCTGGGCGGAGATCATCGTCCTGGTCGAGCGGGCCCAGGGGGGCGACCGGGCGGCGTTCGGGGAGCTGGTCGAGCGGTTCCAGGGGAGCGTGTACGGGATGGCCCTGGCCCGGGTCCGGGACCCGCTGGAGGCCCAGGAGCTGGCCCAGGACGTGTTCGTCCACGCCATGCGGAAGCTCCCGCAGCTGCGGGACCCGCGGTGCTTCGCCGGCTGGCTGCGGCGGATCACCGCCCGGATGGCGATCAACCGGCTGACCCGGCGGGGCCCGCTGTTCGGGGCCGACCCGGACGCCCTGGAGGGGGTGGCCGCCCGGGGCCGGGACCCGGGGGCCGCCCTGGAGGTCGGGGAGGCGGTCGGGCAGCTCAAGGAGGGGCTGGCCGAGCTGAAGCCGCTCGACCGGCAGACGCTGGAGGCGTTCTACCTGCGGGGCCGGAGCCTGAAGCAGATGGCCCGGGAGTTCGAGGTCCCGACCGGGACCGTCAAGCGGCGGCTGCACGTCGCCCGGGGGCGGCTGCGGGAGGTGCTGGAGGGCATCGACCCGACGCTGGCCGACCGGTTCGCGGCCGCCGAGCTGGTGGCGTAGGCGGGCCGGCACGGGCAGGAATGCCGGTGCCACCGAAGTAGACTTGGTGGCACCGGCCTCCGGGCCTGTGTTGTCCGGGACGCCGGAGGTGGATCACCTCCGGCGTTTCCGTTTTCCGCCCGGCCGGGGTAACATGACGGCGACCCCGGAGGCCCGCCGATGCCGCTCCGCGACCACTTCCACGACCCGCTCAAGTCGTTCTGCCCGTGGCACAGCTTCCACGGGAACTGGGCGACGAAGATGGTCGACCGGCTCAACGGCGAGGTCCTGTCCGACCGGCACCAAGCCTTCGGCACCCGGAACCTCGGCGTCCAGGCCGAAGTCGATGTCGGGACGTTCGAGCGGGACGAGCGGGGGTCGCTGTTCGCCGGGGTGAACGGGCACGCCGAGGGCGGGGGGGTGGCGACGGCCCCGGAGGTGTACGCCCCGCCGGCCCCGCCGTTGGCCGCGGCCGTCACGTTCGGGTCCCCCGAGCTGTTCGAGGTGAAGGTCTACCGCGGGACCGGGGGGTGGCGGCTGGTGGCCGCCGTCGAGCTGGTCAGCGAGGCGAACAAGGACCGGGAGGGCGGCCGCCGGGCGTTCGCCGTCAAGTGCGGCAGCTACCTCCAGCAGGGCGTCTCGCTGGTGGTCGTGGACGTGGTGACGAACACCTCCGGGGAGTTGCACAACGACCTGTGCGACATTCTGGACCTCCCCGACCCGGTCCGGTGGACCAGCCCGACCGGGCTGCACGTCGCCGCCTACCGGGCGGTGAAGGCCGGGCCGCCGAAGCAGGGCGACGAGGCCCGGTTCGACGCCTGGCCATGCCCGGTCGCGGTCGGCGAGCCGTTCCCGACCGTCCCGCTCTGGCTGGCCCCGGACCTGGCCGTCCCGCTGGAGCTGGAGCTGACCTACGAGGCCGCCTGCAAGTCGCTCCGCATCCGGTAGTGGCCGTCACCCATGTAGCTCCTCGTCGGCCAGGTCGATCAGGCCGTCGGCCGGGTCCGGGTCTTTGCCCGTCACCCGGCGGACCGTCGCCGTCATCAGGCCCGTCACCAACTCGGCCAATGCCGGCGGGGCGACCGGCGGGAACAGGACGTACCGGCACCCCAGGTCCATGAGGACCGCCGTCCAGGCCGCCCGGTCGGCGTCCGCCAGCTTGGCGTCGCTCACCGCAACTACCGCCACGTCCGGGAGCATTCGGTGAACGTCGGCGATCAGCCCGGCGGTGACGGCGTCGTCCGCGGCCGGGTCGATTCGCACGAGCAGCACCGTCGGCCGGGCGTCCCGGGTGTACCCGAGGGCGGCGTCGGCCGCCCGCGGCCGCCGGACCAGCCAGCGGTGGACCCCCGCCGGCTCGGCCAAGAGGGCGGCCAGCGGTCCGTCGGGGTCGAGGATCACCAGTTGCGGGCGTCGGGTCATGGCGGGCGGGGGGCGTCAGCCCCCTGAGCGGTCGAGGAATCAGGGGGCTGACGCCCCCGGCCCACCAACCCGAGCGCCTCCATCCGGCGGAGGAGCTTGTTCCGGTTCACCCCGACCAGGTCGGCGGCCTTGGTGACGTTCCCCCGGGCCCGGGCCAGTGCCGCCCGGATCAAGCGCTTCTCCAGCGCTTCCAGGGCCGGGTCGAGCTTCAGCGACGGCTCCGGGGCGGGCTTCGCCAGCCCGGCCCGGACCCGCAGGTCGTGCGGCAGGTGATCCCGGTGGATCGGCCCGACGCCGGCCGCCGTTGCGGCATCGGACAGGACGGCGGCCAGCTCCCGCAGGTTCCCCGGCCACGGCTGGGCGGCCAGCACCGCCACCGCCGCCGGGTCGGCCGCGGTCGGCCCGCGGTTTCGCTCAAGCAGGTGGGCGACGATCCGCGGTAAATCGGCCGACCGCTCTCGGAGCGGCGGCACCCGCACCTCCAGCACCGACAGGGCGGAGTGGAACTCCGGCCGCAGCCGCCCGGCCTCGACCTCCGCGCCCGCCGTCCGGGTCGAGCCGCAGATCAACCGCGGGGCCGACTCGTCGGTCAGCCAGTCGAGCAACTGCACTTGGGCGTCGCGGGTCAACGTCCCCGGGTCCTTGAGGTAGACGGTTCCCACCCGGTCCGACCCGGCCAGCCCGCCGACGCCCCAGACCAGGCTCTCCACCGGCCCGGGCGTCAGCCCGCCGCAATCGACCGCGACGAACATCTTCTCCCGCCGGCCGCCGGCATGGTGGATCACCCGGGCCGCCGTCTCCTTCCCGCTCCCGGGCTCGCCGACCAGCCAGACCGGCGCCGAGGTCTGTGCCGCCAGCCGGACCTGCCCGAGGAACCGCTCGGCGGCCGCGGTCGTTCCCGTCAGGAGGTCGAAGGTGAAGTGCCCGGCGTGCCGGTCGCGGGCTGCCGTCACCCCGGCCGGGATGTTCCGCTCCGCGGCCGGGACCCGCTCGCCCACGACCGTGATGCACCCGACCAGCCCGTACAGGCCGTCGTCGCCGGCCAGGGGTACGAAGGTCACGTCCCACCAGGGCGGTCCGGACTTCAGCGGCGGGGTCGGGCGGCGGGCCTTGTCCGGCCGACCCGCCAGCGCTTCGGGCGTCGGGGTGAGGGCCTTCGCCCACAGCGGTGACGCGTTCTGCCGTGCCGAGCAGACCAGCCCGAGGGCGTCGTCGAGCTTCGCCCCGGTCAGGGCCTCCCAGGCCGGGTTGGCGTACCGCACCCGCCGGCCTCGGCCGAGGACGAACACCGGGGTGGTGGTGCGGTGGAAGAAGGCCCGCCAGGTGAACCCGGCCGACCCGGCGGGCCGGCCCTTCGGCCGCTCCGGCATGGGCTACACCGGCGGGAGGGGGGTGTGTTCGCCGGTGTCGTCGGCCGACGGGGCCGGGGCCAGCAGCCCGCGGAGCAGCCCGACCCCGCGGTTGGCCGCCGCGGTGATCCGGTCCACCCGGGCCGGCACCCCCGGCGGCAGGTCCGGGGTCCGGGCGATCAGCTCGGCGTTGGCCAGCACCTCGGACAGGGCGTTGCGGAAGTCGTGGGCCAGCCCCGGGGTCGGCCGGGTCACCGCCGGGGCCGGGCCGGGGGCCGGCGGGACCCGGTCCCGCAATGCCGACTCGGCCGCCCGCATCCGCCCGACCAAGAGGTCGGCCACCGCCCGGAGGAACGCCCGGTCGG
>JAIEQN010000406.1 GCA_019747685.1 Gemmataceae bacterium | reverse complement strand
ATCGCCGGGCGGATGGCCCACGACTTCGACAACATCCTGACCGGCATCCTGGGGTTCGCCGACCTGACCCTGCCGGCCCTGCCGGCGGATTCCCAGGAGGCGTCGTTCGTCGCCGAGATCGCCAAGGTCGGGCAGCGGGGCATCCTCTTCACCCAGCAGTTGCACCAGCTCAGCCGGGGCGGGCAGGCCAAGCCGCACCCCGGGTCGGTGGCCGCGACGCTCGCCCGGGAGGAGGCCCGGCTGCGGCCGGCCATGCACCCGGCCCTGAAGATGGAAAAGGACGTTCCGCCCGACCTGCCGGCGGCGGCGGTCGAGGCCGGGCCGCTCCAGACGGCCCTGGGGCACCTGTTCGAGAACGCGGTCGAGGCCTGCCCGCAGGGCGGGACGGTCCGGCTGGTGGCCCGGCCGGCCGAGCTGTCGGCCGCCGACGCGGCCGCCTTCCTCGGGCCGGTTACGCCCGGGCCGCACCTTTTGGTGACGATCACCGATACTGGGGGTGGGATCAAGCCGGACGTGCGGCGGCGGCTGTTCGCCGAGCCGTTCTTCACCACCAAGGTCCGGCACCGCGGCCTCGGGCTGGCGGTCGCCTACCGGGTGCTGGCCGCCCACCGGGGCGGCCTGTCGCTCGACCCGGCCCCCGGCGGGACGGCCGCCCGGGTGGCCCTGCCGGTCGCCGCCCACCGCCCGCCGGTCGTGTCCCCCGCTAACCCCCCCGGACTGGCCTCGGACACCGGCCGGGCCGCCGCAACCACCGTCCGAGGTTAACCACCCATGACCGTCGCAATGGAAGACCGCGTCACCCAGCCGGCCCGGGCGGCCCGCGGCCCGGCCCCGCTGCGGGAGCTGCACTCGTCCGGGGACATCCGCATCCTGGTGGTGGACGACGAGCCGGGGACGTGCTCGCTCATCCAGGCCGCCCTGGCCGCCCGGGACTTCCGGGTGGAGACGGTGTCCGACCCGTCGATGGTCGAGGCCGCCCTGAAGGCCACCCCGGCGTACCACCTGATCGTCCTGGACTACGTCATCCCGAGCCTGGAGCCGGACCAGGTGTTCGGGTGGATCCGGGACCACCAGCCGGACGCCAACGTGGTCGTCGTCACCGGCTACCCGTCGGTCGACAGCGCCCTGAACTGCCTGCGGGCCCGGACCTACGACTACCTGACCAAGCCGTTCCAGGTCGACCAGCTCCGGGACATCGTGTTCCGCTGCCTGGAGGGGAAGGGCCTGTTGCGGATGACCGAGGAGGCCCTGCGGGAGTCCCTCGGGTCGGCCATCCGGGAGCGGCGGAAGGCCCTCGGGCTGACCCTGTCGAATATGAGCGACCGGACCGGGGTGTCGCTCGGCTACCTGAGCCAGATCGAGCTGGGCAAGAACTCGGCCTCGATCGAGACCCTGTACCGCATCTGCCTGGCCCTCGGGATGAAGATGAGCGAGCTGTTCCAGTCGGTCCAGCGGAGCTAAGAACCAACGGACGAAACATCGGCGAGCCGGGCACGTGAGCCTGGCGAGCCGGGAGCGTGAGCGACCGGGGGTCCATTCTCCGGTCGCTCACGCTCCCGGCTCGCCAGGCTCCGACTATTGACCGGTCCTTCCGGCCCTGCGGGCCGTCACCCCGCGGTGGTGATACATCCTGGGTTCGGTCAGCGCTTGACCTTGAGCCGTTGGCCGACGACTTCCGCCGTCGCACCCTCGTCGGGGAACGTGCCGGTCTGGAGCTTGGAGTAGACCAGCTCGCCGTTCACCGACAGCTCGAAGCACCCGCCGCCGGCCGGGATCAGCGTCAGCCCGCCGACCTTCTGCTTGAATTGCGTGAGCAGCGCGGCCGCCAAACTGACGGCCTTCGGCTCGTACCCTCACATCGAACAATACTTCAGCTCGATCTGCATGACCGTCCTCTGAAAACAGGAACGCCGCCCGCGGAACCGGGCGGTGGTATTGTAGGCGCGCCGCCGAGCGGTCGGGGGTCAGTACGACGGCCGGGCGCCGGCCCGGCCGAACTGCGCTTGCGGCCGGGCCGGCGGATCGGGCAGAATCCCCCGCCCGAAGGGAAGGACTCCCCATGCGCCCGCTCCGCGTCGCCGTCCTGGACGAAGAGTTGCCGTACCCGCCCACGTCCGGCAAGCGGATCCGCACCTACAACCTGCTCGCCCGGCTGGCCGACCGCCACCGGGTCACGGTCCTCTGCCACCGCAACCCGGACCCCGAGGAGGCCGCCGACGCCGACCGGGCGTTCCGCCGGCTCGGGGTGGAAACCGTGATCGTGGACCGGGCGATCCCCCGGAAGTCCGGCCCCGGGTTCTACGCCCGGCTGGCCGGCAACCTCCTGTCCCCGCTGCCGTACTCGGTCGCCACCCACACCAGCCCGGCCCTGGTCGCGGCCGCCCGCGACTTCGCCGCCGCGAACCGCGTCGACCTGTGGCACTGCGAGTGGACGCCCTACGCCCAGGTGCTGCGGGACGCGATCGGGCCGAAGCTGGCGGCGACCCGGTGGGCGGTGATGGCCCACAACGTCGAGTCGGTCATCTGGCGGCGGACGGCCGACGCCGAGCCGAACCCGGTCAAGCGGTGGTACGTCCGCCGGCAGTGGGAGAAGTTCGACCGGTTCGAGCGGTGGGCCTACGCCGCCGCCACCACCCCGATCGCGGTCAGCCCGGACGACGCCCGGTTCATCCGCACCGGGTTCGGCGTCCGGCGGGTGGCGGTCGTCCCGAACGGCGTCGATACCGGCTACTTCCGGCCGCAGACCGACGTGGACCGCGACCCGGCCCGGGTTCTGTTCCTCGGCAGCCTCGACTGGCGGCCGAACCTGGATGCCGTCCGGCTCCTGCTGGACGACATCTTCCCCCAAGTCCGTCGGCAGGTCCCGAACGCGACCCTGGCCCTCGTCGGCCGACACCCGCCGGACTGGCTGCGGCAGCGGGCCGCGGCCACGCCGGGGGTCGAGCTGTCCGCCGACGTGCCGGACGTGCGGCCGTTCCTGGCGACCTGCGGGATGCTGGCGGTGCCGTTGCGGATCGCCGGCGGGTCGCGGCTGAAGATCCTCGAAGCCCTGGCGGCCGGGACGCCGGTGGTCAGCACCACCGTCGGGGCCGAGGGGCTGGCATTGACACCCGGCCGCGACTACGTCCGGGCCGACGGCCCGGCGGACCTGGCCGACGCCATCGCCCGAGGCGTCTGCCGTCCGGACGAGCTGCAAGACACGGCCGAGGCCGGCCGCCGGGTGGTGCTGGCCCGGTACGACTGGGGGCCGCTGGCCGACCGGCTCGACCGGGTCTGGCGGCGGACGGCCCGGGCCTCGACCGCCGCACTCGCCTGACGGGCCTCGTCTCGTCGGGTGGCGGGCCGCTACCGGCCCGGCCCGAGGGAATCGAGCCAGAGTCCATCGCCGGGGTCGGAGCCGGGCCGTGCGACTGCCGGCAGGAGGGTGATGCCGGCGGGCTCGGCCGGCACGGGGGCGGAGTGGCGGAACACGACATCCGGCTGGCCATCCACCTGAACGGTCCCGCCTCGCTTGACCGTCGGCTCGTTATCCGGCGGGGCGAAGAACCGGCCGCCCGGCCCGCCCTCCGGCGGGAGGAAGCCCTGCGACGGCCCCTCAGACAGGTCGGCGGGCTCCTCGACCTCGGCCGGCAGCGACTCGCCGGCCGACGCCGACGCCCGCAGGCCGATGTTGATCTGGACCGGGCCCCGGGCGTCGAGCCGGCCGACGTACACGTCGTCGGCCCCGTAGTCGGCCACCACCGACCCGATGTCAGGGTCGGTCAGGTCCACCGGGAACTCGAAGTACCCGTCGTCGTTCGACTTGGCCTTCCCGAGGAGTTTCTTGCCCACCGCGGTGATCTTGCTGCCGTCCGGGAGCAGCTTGCCCGGCTCGAGGGCGTGGATCGGGACCTCGGTGTTGGGCAGGAACTCGTAGCCCTTCGCCAGGCCCTTGCCCGGGGCCGTCTGCTCGACCACCACGCGCTGCTGCCAGTTGTCCAGCAGCACCGGGACGGTCTTGGTGGTGGACAGGCCGGCGGCGTCCTTGGCGGTGACGGTGATGGTGTAGTAGTCGTCCGGGAACGCCCCCTTGGCGTTGCTGACCGCCTCCGTCGACCCGATGTCGTTCCAGGCCGCCCCCTGGGTCACCTTCGACCGCCAGTACCGATTGCGGTCGGCGAAGTCGACCACTGTGTTCGGTTCGCCGTTTTTGTTCAGGATTCCGTCGGTGTTGGTCAGGATGTGGAAGTACCTCACCGGGCCGACGGACGGCTCCGCGTTCGACCAGCTATGGCGGTCGTGCTGGTAAACGACCCGGGTCAGGTCGGTGATCAATAGCGCGTCGTGGTCCTGGGTGCCGGGCGGCCGGTTCGGGTCCCAGACGAAGATGTTGGCGAAGTTGAACGGGGTGACGGTCGGGATTTGCTTCCCGGCGAACTGCCCCTTAGCCGAGAACGCGATCGACCGGATGCCGACGGTCAAGGGCCCCGACACCTTGTCGGTGGCATCGGCGATGATGTCGATGTTCGAGGTCCCGCCGACCGGGCGCGCGTCCCCATCCTCGGCCGGGGCCAGGTGGCCGACGATCCACGCCTTGGAGTAGTCTTGGTTCTCGAAGTACCCGTGGTCCGTCCGGGGAAACTCGTCTTGGAGGATCTTGTACTGGCTCGCAGGCGTCGTGTTCTTTCCCCCGATCAGGTCGTGCGGGATGTTGTTGTCGTCCTCGCCCCTCATGAAACGAATGTCCCCCACTGTCGGCGGCGTCATGTCCCCGGTCTTGGCGGGGTCGAGCCGCACCAACGGGTCGTCCACTGGGTAAAGCAGGCCCGGGAAGGTGGGGTCCTCGGTCGCGGCTGTGGCCTCGACGTGGATGTGATGGGGTAACAGGCCGTACGCCTTGGCGCTCGTGCCGAGGACCGTCTGGACTGTCATATCCCGGGTGACCTTCGAACCCGGGGCCAGTCCCGGGGACGGCGACAGGTGGAGGTAATTCCATCCCTTGTTAGGGTCGGCGGCGGACTGAACCGAAATCCAACTGAGAAACGGGTCCGCGCCCGCGGGGGAGACGCCCACGACCGTGCCGGACTCGATCGCGAGTACCTTACTGCCCGGGGCGGCCAAGATGTCGAGGCCCTCATGGAAGTGGATACCACCCGGATCGGTAGAGCCTCTATTGTCGAATTGTCCGTAGGTGGCCGCGATGCCTCCGATGTCCGCGTCGGCCAGGGGCCACGGGAGCCCGGCCAGCACGCACCGGTCCTCTAGCCGTTCGACCCTGAACAGGCGGGCCTTGGAGCCATCGACTCGCACCATCGGATGACCTCCGAGCTTGGGTGAGGATGAGCCAGGCCCGCCTTCACTCGACGGTGACTTCCACGACCGGGGACCAGAGGCGGCCGGTCCAGGCGTCGAACGCCCAATACGGCCCCAGGGTGATCCGGGTGGTGGCCGGGTCCGTCGCCCAGTCGAACCCGTCCCCCCGGTCGGTGGCCACATACTCCAGTTGCACCCATAGCGGCGGGTCCCCCGGCCGCGGCCGCTGACCCATCTTGCCCGCCAGGTAGCTGCCGTCCGTCTCCAGCCGGCCGGCCACCGGCTTCCCGTCCGCGGCCGCCGAGAACCACTCCCGCCGTTTGTGCGGCTGCGCCCCGGCGATCACCCCCCCCCATCCCCACGTGACCGCGGCCGCCTTCCCGTTCGGGGTGACGTACCAGAAGTGGGCGAGGGCCACGTCCGTCCCCATCCCCGGGGTGAGTATGACGAACGGCCGGCGGGGGCCGACGTAGTCAACCGTCCAGTCCAACCCGACGACCGGGACGACCCCCCGATGCTTGCCCCACTCGGCGGAAATGATGAGCCGGGCCCCGGCCTGTCGTTGGTGCAGTTTGTTCCGCTCCTCGAAGATCGGAACCAGAACCGCCGCCGCGCCCTTCGGGACGGCGGCCGGGGGCTCCGGGCCGAAGACCGCCGGCATCTGCACGATGGCGACCGGGGGTGGCTTTTCCTGGGCCGCGGCCTCCCTCCCGGTCCCGGTCGCCGGCGGCACCGGGGCCGGCCCCGCGCACCCCGCCAGCGCGACCGCCGCCGCCAGCGCCGGCATCCCGAGCTTGCTCATGGTCCACCCTCGGCGGGCGACGGCCTGTTTTGAGCGACTGACCTCCCCATGCTAACCGCCCTCCGGCGGTCAACCGGTCATCGGGCGGCGACCTCGACGACCGGGGACCAGAGGCGGCCGGTCCAGGCGTCGAACGCCCAGGCCGCCCCCCGGGTCGTCCGGTTGGTCGCCTCGTCGTGGACCCAGTCGGACCCGTCCCCCCGGTCCTTGGCCTCGTACTCCAGCTGGACCCACAGCGGCGGGTCGCCCGGCCGCGGCCGCCGGTCGCGGAACGGCCCCCCCAGGCTGCTCACGCCCTTCTCCAGCCGGCCGGCGACCGGCCTCCCGCCGTCGGCCACCGAGAACCAGTCCCGCTGCTTGCGGGACGGCAATCCCGGTATCTGTCCCCCCCCACGCCCCGGGTGTAGGCCGCCGCCGTGCCGTCCGGCTGGAGGTACCAGAAATGGGCCACCGCCGGGTCCGTCCCCTTGCCCGGGGTGGGAATCGTGAACGGCCGGCGGGGGCCGTCGTAGTCGATCGCCCAGTCGACCCGGATGGCCTGCTCGACCCCCGGGTTGTGGACCCACTTGGCGGTGATCGTCAGGCGTGCCCCGGCCTCCCGCCGGTGCAGCTTGTTCCGCTCCGCGAAGATCGGGATCAGGGCCTGCGGCGTGTCCTTCGGGACGGCGGCCGGGGGCGGCTGGTCGTAAACCACCGGCACCTCCGTCCCGCCGGCGGCCGGGGGCTGCGGCTGGTCCCCGGCTCCGGCTACCTCCCTGCCGGCGGGCGGCTCGGGGACCGGCCCCGCGCAGCCGATCAGACCGACCGCCGCCAGCACCGACATCCCGAATCTGCTCATGGCCCACCCCGCGGCGGTCGACGGCCTGTATCGCGCGACTACCCGATCGTAACCGCACCCCACTGGCTGTCAAGCGGTTAATCGGCGGCGACGTGCGGGCTCAGACCCACTTGACCAGCACCCCGAGGTAGTGGTCCTTTTCCTTGAGCAGCCCCTCGTAGGCCTGGCCCAACTGCTCCGGGGCGATGGTGTGCGTCACCAGCCCGGCCAGGCTGAGCCGCCCGGCGGCCAAGGCACGCAACAGCCACATCTGGGCCTTGTTGATGTCCCACGCCCCCGCCAGCCGGGTGTGGGCCGGCTCGAACAGCATGTTCCCGTGGGCCCCCGTCACCTCGATGTACCGGCGGTGCAGGTCGTCGTAGAAGTTCACCTCCTTCGCCTTCCCCCGCGGACTGCCGACGACCACCACCTGCCCGCCGTCGCAGGCCAGCGACATGGCCACCGGGATCGCGTCCGGCACGCCCGTCGCGTCGGCCACCACCTCGGCCCCCTTCGCCCCGAGGAAGTCGGCGAGCTGCTGCCGGGTGTCACCGGCCGACGGGTCGATGGCGTGGTCGGCCCCGGCCGCCTTGGCCGCGTCCCGCCGCATCGTCACCGCGTCGATGCCGACCACCGGCGACGCCCCGGCCGCGATCAGGCACCGGAGGGCGAACTGGCCGATGATCCCCAGCCCGAGGACGGCCGCGCTGCGACCCAGGGTCAGCCCGGCCCGGACCGCCGCCCCCAGCCCGTACCGGGCGATCACCGCCACCGCCGCCTTGTCGAACGGCAGGTCGTCCGGCATCTTCCACACCCGGCACCGCTCCTGGCCGACGGTCAGCAGCTCCGCCGAAGCGTGGTTGCCCGGGAAGCTGACCCGGTCGCCCTCTTGGAAGCCGCCGGGGAAGTCCTTGCCGACCTTCAGCACCCGGCCGGCGGCCGAGTAGCCCGACCGGAACGGGAACTTCCACTCCGTCATCTTCGGGTCTTGCAGCCACTGGTGGGTGCCGGTGTAGACGGCCAGTTCCGTCCCGGCGCTGACCGCCGAGTACTCGGCCGCCAGAAGAATCTGATCCGGCTTCGGGTCGGGCAGCTCGACCTCGCGGACCCCGGCCTTGAACGGCTCGGTGATGACGGCCTGGCGGGCGGTGACCATGAGGAGCCCTTGTGGTGGACGGGCGGCGGGATGGGGCGAATTGTAGACCGCCGGCCCCGGGCGGCACCGGACCGCGGGTTCCGGCGCAAGTTCCGCCCGGGCCGCAATGCCACTGTCGTCGGCCCGGTCGGTATTCCCTTTGCAGCCGGTATCCCCGTCGGTGATACTCCTGATACCGGCCCGGGCCGCCCGGTCCCCCGCGAGATGCATCATGACCCGCCTCCGCCTCGCCGCCGCCGGCCTCGCGGCCGGCCTCGCTGCCTCGCCGGGCCTCGGTCAGCCGCCGCAGCCGCCGACCGCCCTGAAGTCGTTCGGGGTCGACCCGGCCGGGTTCTACCGGTCGGCCGTCGGACGGTGGGCCGACCAGCTCGCCCGCGACCTGGCCGACGCCCGCGGTGACTTGCGGGCGGCCCCGGTCGCCCCGCGGGTGCGGGAGGCGGCCGCGTCCCGGGCCCAGCAGGCCGAGGATGCGGCCCGCGACCTGTCCCGGGCCGTCCGCCGGGGGGCCGAGCGGGACCAGGTCGCCCGCCGGTTCGAGGAACTCGAAAAGGAGGTGTCTGCCCTCACCGAGCTGGTCGTCCGCAACCAGGGGCTCGGGCCGGTCTTCACCCGGGCGACGTACTCTTACCAGCAGCTCGCGGCGGCGACGGGCGAGGGCGACACCGAC
>JAIEQN010001159.1 GCA_019747685.1 Gemmataceae bacterium | reverse complement strand
CCCCCCGCGGGGGTTCAGGGCGGGGGGGGGGGCTCCCCCCCGGGGGGCGCCCCCGGCCCTGGGGGGGCCCCCCCCCCCCGCTCAGGTTACGGCATCCGCGACTCAGCGGCCCTGGTCCTTCAGCTTGTCGCCGGCATTCTGGACCGCGTCGCCGGCCGACCGGGCCGCGCCCTGGGCGGCGTCCTTCGCCTTCCCGTAGGCGTCCTGGGCCGCGTCCTTGGCGTCGGCGTAGGTATCCTTCGCCTTGTCGGCCGCGTTCTGGGCCGCGGTCTTGGCGTCGTCGCCAGCGCTCTTGGCGGCGTCCTTGAATTTGTCCACGGTGTCGGCCACGGGTATTTCTCCGGTGAGTGGTGCCGGGCCGCCCGGCTGGCGGCCCCACCATACCCGATGCAGTTCCCGCGCCGGCGGCGGTACGACCGGCAGAATCCCCCCGCTCTGCGGGGCCGCGCACCGCGTTACCCGGGCCAGGGCAGCCGACTGCCCTAACTCAACCTCGCTCGTCCTTCTGGAGGTGGGCGTCGAGGAAGTAGAGGGACTTGTCGAGGTACCGTGACACGTCGGTCAGCAGGTCGGCGGTGTCGGCGTCGCCGTGCTCGTCGGCCTGGGCGACGCCGGCCCGGGCGTCCTTCCCGGCGGCCGCGTACCGGTCGGCCACCACCTTCACCACCTCCAGCCCGGCGTGGACGCCCTCGGGGAAGTCGTCCAGCCGGGAGGTCCCGGCGGCCCGGCGGACGGTCCCCTGGGCCACCCCGCCGAGGGCGGTGATCCGCTCGGCGGTGCCGTCGACGAACTCCTCCAGCCCCTCGGCCAGCTTGTCGAACAGGGTGTGCAGGCCCCAGAAGTTCGACCCCTTGACGTTCCGGTGGGCGTGCTTGGTCTGGCTGTACAGGTCCGTGAGGTTGGCGAGCTGGCGGTTGAGCATGTCGGCGACGTACCGGCGGGTGTCGTCCGGCAGGTCGATCCGGCTGGGGAACAGGCCCGTCTTGGTCGCGGTCGGCATGGGTCGGCCTCCGTGGATCGTCGGGTTCGCCCCTGAATTGGTAGTCGGCAGGAGGTGCGGGAGGCAAAGCCGGTGCCGGCCGGGTCAGAGGTCGAGGTCCCAGACGACCACCTCGCCGCGGTCGCCGCCGGCCGCCGCGAGCGAGCCGTCCGGGCTGACGGCGATGCTCCGCAGCCGGCCGAGCTGCCAGGCGTACCGGGTGACCCGGCCCCACCCGGCCGTCTCGAACACGTGGACCGTGGCGTCGTTGCTGGTCGCCAGCAGGTGCCCGCCGGCCGGGTGGTACGCCACCGCGGTGAAGTGCTTGCGGCTGTCCAGCCGCAGGGCCTGGGGGTCCCCGAGGGCGGGGACCGGCCAGGTCAACAGCGTCATCCCGTGGGCCCCGACGAGCTGCCCGCCGTCCGGCGCGAAGGCCAGCGGGCAGGAGTACGAGTACGGGTACGTCCCGACCGCCTCGACCGCCCCGGACACGGCCGACCGGAGTTCCAGCCGGGACGGCTGCTCCCACCACCGCGGGCCGTTCGTCTTGCGGGTCAGCAGGGCCAGCCGCCGGCCGGACGGGTCGGCCGTCACCCGGTCGACGGCGAGTTGGGCGGTCGACACCTCCCACTCCCGGCTCCACCCGCCGGCCCCGTCGGGGGCCCAGGCGATCAGGGCCGGGTCCGGGATGTTGTGGAGGGTAAAGGCCCGGCCGCCGTCCGCCCCCGATGCCAGCCGGTACGGCTCCCCCCGGGCGTCGAGCCGCCGCAGGGCGGTCCGCCGGACCTCCCGGTCGTAGGCCCGCCACCCCCGGCTGCTCAGCCACTCGACCGACCGGCCGTCGGGCGAGAACGAGACCGTTCGGGTCCGGTCGGAGGCGGCGGTGTCGAGTTGCAGCGGGAACCCGGGGTCGGCGAGGTCCCAGAGGAATACCCCTTGGCCCTCGACGGCCGCGGCCAGGGACCGGCCGTCCGGCCCGAAGGCCAGGCCCAGCACCTCGCCGCTTCCCGCCTGGAGTACCCGCATTTCGGCCCCGCCCCCACGGTGTCCGTGCCGGCCATGATACCGGCGGTGCCCCGCCGGCGGGACGGGCTTGCGCCGGGAAATCGGCCGGACGGCCGGCCGCGGGTGAGGGCGGAGCGGTTAGGGGGGACGTATCAGCCCGTGGTCGGCGCGTGGCGGGGCAGGTCGGTCGCCGTCGCGTCGTTCCCACCGATCCGGACGGTGAGCCGACCCGGTCCGCCCGGCCGGAACTCGATCCCGGTCGCCGGGCTGCGGTGCCACCCGTCGGCGTCCGCCGCGACGGGTTGGTAGGTCGGGCCGATCAGGGTGTGGAGGGCCGGGGCCTTCGTGTCTCGATCGAACACCCAGACTTCGGGCACCCCGAGGCCGGCATAAAACGGGAACTTCTCGTCCGTCTCGTCCCGCGGCGACCGGACCTCCACCACCACGAGCGGGGCACCGGCCATGTACTCCCCCCGGTCGATGTGGAACCGGTCCGGGGTGAGGAGCACGAGGTCCGGGATGCGGTAGTTGTGGACCCAGTCGCCCTCGTCCTCCGGGGTGGTCAGGTTGACCTGCTGGTCGACCTGGCAGCCCCGGGGATCGCCCCAGTGGGTTTGGAGGTGAATCAGCAGGTCTCGCTCGAACCGCTGGTGGAGGCGGTTGGGCATCGGCGGCATGTGGAGTACTCCGTTCCAGACCTCGTCCCACTGGGCGGCCTCGGACGCCTTGTGTTCCGCCAGCCACCGCCTCGGCATCTCGGCGATCACCGCCCGCATGACGACCTCCGCGTTACACGGCCACGTCCCAGATGACGATCTTACCATCCTGGCTGCCGGCCGCGGCCCGGGTCCCGTCGGGGGTGATCGCCAGGCTCCGCAGCCGGCCGATGCCCCAGGTGTACGTCCGGGCCACCCGCCACGACCCCGGGTCGAACAGCTTCACGGTGGCGTCGTTGCACGCCGCGAACAGGTGCCCGCCGGCCGGGTGGAAGGCCAGCCCGGTGAAGTGCCGGTTGGCCGGGTTGAGGACCTTCGCCGGGGTGGCCGTCGGGTCGTCCGCCGGCCAGACGTACAGCGACCGCCCCGCCCCCACAACCAGCCACCGGCCGTCCGGCGAGACGACCACCTGCCGCGGGTCGTCGGACGGGCTGGCGGCCCGGCCCAGCTCCTCGCCGGACTCGGCGTCGCGGACCGTCATCCGGCACCGGCCGTTGGTCAGGTGGAACTCGGCGGCCGCGAACCGGGTGCCGTCGGGGAAGAACGCCAGGCTCCGGACGTGGGGGCCGCCCGCGTCGGCCCGGTCGATCGGTCGTTCCCGGCGGAGGGCCGGCGGGCCGGGTGGTCGAACCAGAACAGCCGGGCCGGCCAGTTGTAGGCGACGACGAACCCGGCCCCGCCCGGCCGGACGGCGACCGCCGCCGGCTCGCCGGGTTGCCCGCCGAGGCCGAGGGCGTGGCTGTCGTGGAGGGCCGGCCCGTCGGCGGCCGCGAACCCCGGCCACCGGAGGCAGAGGTAGAGCCAGCCGCCGGCCGGGTCGAAGTCGAGGGCGTCGGGGAGCAGCCGGGGGACCGGCTTCCACGTCCGGACGAGTTCGCCGGTGAGGGTGTCCCAAACGGCCGTGTGTTCGGGGATGGCGGCGGCCAGCTCCCGCCCGCCGGGCCCGAACGACAGCGACTCGATCGACCGCCGGAACCGGCCGCTGAGGACGAGCATCCCCGGCCCTCACCGGAAGCTATGTTCGGGGCCGGGGAAGGTGCCGGCCCGGACCTCCCGGCAGTATGCCCCGACGGCGGCCGTCACCTGCGGGCCGAGGTCGGCGTACCGCTTCACGAACTTCGGGACGAAGTCCTGGAACAGCCCGAGCAAGTCGTGATAGACGAGGACCTGACCGTCGCACCCCGGACCGGCCCCGATCCCGACCGTGGGGACGCCGACCGCCGCCGTCACCGCCGCCCCGACCTCGGCCGGCACCCCCTCCACCACCATCGAAAACGCTCCGGCCGCCTCGACCGCCTTGGCGTCGGCAATCAGCCGGTCGGCTTCTCGCTGCACCTTGAACCCGCCCATCTGGTGAACCGCCTGCGGGGTCAGCCCGACGTGGCCCATCACCGGGATGCCGGCGTCGACCACCGCCCGGACGGCCGCCGCCATCCGCTCGCCCCCCTCCAGCTTGACCGCCTGCGCCCCGCCCTCCTTGACCAGCCGGCCGGCACTCCGGACCGCCTGCCGCGGGCTCACCTGGTACGACAGGAACGGCAGGTCGGCGACGACCAAAGCCCGCTTCACGCCCCGGACCACGCAGCGGGTGTGGTAGATCATGTCCCGGAGTGTGACCGGGAGCGAGGTCGGGTGGCCCTGGACGACCATCCCGACCGAGTCGCCGACGAGGATCGCGTCGACCCCGGCCTCGTCCACCAGCCGGGCCGACGTGTAGTCGTAGGCGGTGACGACCGCGAGCCGGGCGGCCCGGGCCTTGGCGGCGCGGAACTCGGGGGCCGTCACGGGGCGGCCGACGGGGGAGGGAGCGGCGCTCATGGGGCCATCATACACCCGGCCGGCAAACGACGCGACCAGGGGTTTGCACCCCTGGGCTACGCGCTGCCCGCCCCCTCCGGGGGCTCAAGGCTCCGAGCCCCCGGAGGGGGCGGGCAGCGCGTAGCCCAGGGCGTGAGCCCTGGGTCCGGTCAACCCCCTGGTTCCCTAACGGCCCCGCCCCTACGGTATACCCGTTCGTTCCCGCAGGAGCAGGACCGCCGCATGAGCCGCCGCTACGTCGACCAACTCCGGGACGGGGACAACCTGGACGACGTCTACCTCGTCACCGACAAGCAGGTCCGGGCCAACCGCAACGGCAACCCGTTCCTCCTGCTCGAACTCCGGGACCGGACCGGGGGCATCCAGGCCCGGATGTGGAACGCCGGCGAGCCCCAGGCCCGGGGGTTCGCCCCCGGCGACTTCCTCCACGCCACCGGCAAGGTCCAACTGCACCAGGGGGCGCTGCAGGTCATCCTCAACACCATCGACCGGGTCGAGGCCCAGAAGGTCGAGCTGACCGACTTCCTGCCGCACACCGAGCAGAGCGTCCCGAAGCTGATGGACCGGCTGCGGGGCCACCTCGGCCGGCTCGGCAACCCCCACCTGAAGGCCCTGGCCGAGTGCTTCCTGTCCGACGACGCCTTCAGCCGGGCGTTCGTCACCTGCCCCGCGGGCGTCAAGCTCCACCACGCCACCGTCGGCGGCCTCCTGGAACACACCGTCAGCATGATGGACGCCGCCGACCGGCTGCACCCGCTCTACCCGTGGGTGGACCGGGATTTGCTCCTGATGGGCGTGTTCCTGCACGACGCCGGGAAGGTCCGCGAGCTGACCTACACCCGGGCCTTCGGGTACAGCGACGAGGGCCAACTGGTCGGCCACCTCGCCATCGGGCTGGAACTGCTGACCGAGATGGCCGCCAAGGTCCCGGACCTGACCGGCGAGCCGGTCCCGCGGGAACTCCTGCTGCGGCTGCGGCACATGATCCTCAGCCACCACGGGACCCTCGAATGGGGCAGCCCGCGGCTGCCGATGACCCCGGAGGCGGTGCTCCTCCACCTGATCGACTCGGTCGACACCCGGATGAACCAGGTGTACCGGGAGCTGAAGGAGGACCGGAACAACCCGTCGGCCTGGACCCCGTACAACCCCAACCTCGGCCGCCGGTTCTACAAGGGCGGGGCCAACGGCGACCTCTACGGCGAGGGCGGCGGGGGGTACGACTGAGTCACGCCGCACAGGCCGGGAGGCCTGTGCCACCAAAGTTGCTTACTGGTGGCACAGGCCTCCCGGCCTGTGCTGCTCACCATCATGTCCGATCTCGCCACCCGCATCATCAAGGCCGTCACCCGGCCGAGCTACACCCCCGTCAAGGCGAAGGTCCTGGCCGAGCGGATGGGCATTTCCGACGACGAGTACCCGGAGTTCCGCAAGACCCTGCGGGCGCTGGTCAAGGAAAGCCGGCTGGCCGTCAACAAGGACCAGACCCTCCGCCCGGCCGACCCGTTCGGCACGGCGATCGGCACCTACCGCCGGACCGGCAGCGGGGCCGGGTACGTCCGCCCGCACCCGAAGGAGGGCATGCCGGCCGGGCCGGACATTTTCATCCGCGAGGACCTGGCCGGCGACGCCGCCACCGGGGACGAGGTGCTGGTCCGCATCACCCGGGTGGCGTCGAAGCTGAAGGACGCGGCCGGCCAGGTCGTCCGGGTGATGGGGCGGGCCACCCGCACCTTCGTCGGCACCTACTTCGAGCGGGACGGGCAGGGCCTCGTCCGGGTCAACGGCAACGTCTTCGCCCACAGCATCGCCGTCGGCGACCCCGGGGCGAAGGGGGCCAAGCCCCAGGACCAAGTCGTCATCGAGATGGTCCGGTTCCCGTCGCCGGACGAGCGGGGCGAGGGGGCCATTACGGAAGTCCTCGGCGCCCACGGCGACCCGGGGGTCGACACCCGGACCGTCATCAAGGCGTTCGGGCTGCCGGAGGAGTTCCCCGGGGCGGCCCTGGACGAGGCCCGGCAGGCGGCCCGGGAGTTCGACGAGGCCGACCTCGCCGGCCGGACCGACTTCACGAACGACCTGGTCGTCACCATTGACCCGGTCGACGCCCGAGACTTCGACGACGCGGTGTCGGTCGAGATCGACCCGAAGACGAAGCACTGGGTCTTGACCGTCCACATTGCCGACGTGGGTCACTTCGCCAGGCCGGGCGGCTCGCTCGACGCCGAGGCCCGCCGCCGGGCCACCAGCGTCTACCTACCGCAGAAGGTCATCCCGATGTTCCCGGAGGTGATCTCGAACGGGCTGGCCAGCCTCCAGGAAGGTAAGGTCCGGTACGTCAAGACGGTCCGGATGGAGTTCACCCCCGGGCTGCAGAAGGGGCACGTCCGGTTCTTCAACGGGGCCATCCGGGTGCGGCAGCGGTTCAGCTATGAGCAGGTCCAGGCGCATTTTGATTCGCAGAGCGGGGGGCGTCAGCCGCCTGAGTCCTCGGGCACTCAGGCGGCTGACGCCCCCCGCTCGGAGGATGTCGGTCCAGATGTCCTGGCGCTCCTCAAGCGGATGAAGGACCTCGCCCTGTTGCTCCGCAAGAAGCGGCTCAAGCGGGGCGCGCTCGAACTCTCGATGCCCGAGGCCGTCCTGGAGTATGACGCCAACGGCCGCGTCTCCGGCGCCCACTTCGCCGAGCACAACCTAAGTCACCAGGTCATCGAGGAGTTCATGCTGGCGGCCAACGAGGCCGTGGCCGAGCACCTGACCCGCGAGGGGGTGCCGTTCCTCCGCCGGGTCCACCCGGCCCCGAACGAGGACAAGCTGGCCGCCTTCGCCCGGTTCGCCGACCTGCTCGGCTACCCGATCCGCCGGCCGCAGGACCGGTTCGAGCTGCAACGGGTACTGGACAAGACGGCCGACCAGCCGGAGCGGGCCGCGGTCCATTACGCTCTGCTCCGCAGCCTCAAGCAGGCCACCTACAGCCCGATCCAGGACGAGCACTACGCCCTCGCCATGACCCACTACTGCCACTTCACGTCGCCCATCCGCCGCTACCCCGACCTGGTCGTCCACCGGCTCTTGGACCGGTGGATCAAGACCAAGCGGGCGACGGCCGACGAGACGGAGCTGGTCGCCCTCGGCGAGCACTGCTCGAAGATGGAGCGGCGGGCCGAGACCGCCGAACGGGAGCTGGTGAAGCTCAAGATTCTGACGTACCTGAGCGGCCGGCTCGGGGAGCGGTTCGACGCCGTCATTACGGGCGTCGCGGACTACGGCTTCTTCGCCCAGGTCGAGCGGTTCCCGGCCGAGGGGCTGGTCCACATCTCGTCCCTGACCGACGACTACTACCTGTTCGACCAGGAGGGCCACGCCCTCGAGGGGCGGCGGAGCCGGCGACGGTTCCGGCTCGGCGACCGGGTGCGGGTGGAGGTGGCCCGGGTCGACCTGCCGAAGCGGCTGCTCGACTTCCGGCTTGTGCCCGAGAGGGGGGGCGAGCGGAAGCGCCCCCGGGGCGAGGACGACGACATCCCGAGCTACGGCCCCGGCCGGGGCTGGGGCCGCAAGCCCGGCCGGCGGCGGTAGCCTCACCCGACGGTCACGGTCGGGGACACGCCCTCGTTCCCGGCGGCGTCCCGGACTTTCACCCGGACCTCGACCGGCCCGGCCCCGTTCGGCTCGAACCGGGCGTCCGTCCGGCCGGCCGGGACCCCCACCTCGGTCCACTTCGCGTTCGGGTCTCCGGCCGGGCGGTGCGAGATCACCGTCGGCCGGACCCGCCCCGGGTTGGCGTCCGCGACCGCCCACTCGACCGCGACCTCGGCCCCGTCCCGGCGGGCGGCGGTCGTCCGCACCTCCGGGGGGACGGTGTCGACGAGTACCTTGAGGTCCGGCCCGCCGGTCGTCCGGTCGTCCGGCCCGCGGACCCCGTTCTCGGAGATGGCCGCCACCCGGAACCAGTACTCGCCGTCGGCCGTGGCTTCGAAATTGAGCCCCTGCCCCTCCGACTTGTAGTAGCCGTGGGTCGTCCACGTCGCCCCGCGGTCCCGGGAGACCTGGACCTGGACCGTACTGCCGGACGCCCCGGCCTCGGTCAGGTGAATCGGGACCACGAACTTGCGCCGCGAGACCGGGTAGGTCCGGCCCGGGTCGGCGGCCGGGGGCTCGACCGCCGGCGGCTTCGGCAGCCCGGCCGGCGGGATGCGGTCCGGCTCGGCGGGCG
>JAIEQN010000293.1 GCA_019747685.1 Gemmataceae bacterium | reverse complement strand
GTTTCGCCCAGCACGTCCTGCTCGATGTGCAGGGCCTCGCGGGCGAGCTGGTGCTTGGTGGTGATCTCGCCCTTCAGGGCGTGCAGGGCGTGCAACAGGCTGACCGTGAACGCCGAACTCGATCCCATGCCGCTGCGGGCCGGCAGGTCGCCGTCGTGGTGCAGTTCAACGCCCCGGTCGATCCCGAGGAACCGCAGCGACTCCCGGACCGTCGGGTGCTGGACGTCGTCGAGCCGCGAGCACTGCTCGATCTTGCGGTAGACGACCCGCAGCCGGTGCTCGAAGAACGGCGGCAGGTGGCGGCAGGTCAGGTAGCAGTACTTGTCGATGGTGGCGGCCAGGACGGCCCCGCCGTGCTGCCGATACCACCCGGGGTAGTCGGTCCCGCCGCCGAAGAAGCTGATCCGGTACGGGGTGCGGCAGATGATCATCCGTAATCCCCGGCCGGGCCGGCGTGGGCGATCCGTCGCCCGGGTGCCGCTGAACGTTTCCGCGTGAGGGACGAATCGTCGCAGATCGGGGGCGGGCGTGTCAACAGGGATTTCGGGCCGCACAGGCCGGGAGGCCTGTGCCACCAACACCACCGGTGGCACAGGCCTCCCGGCCTGTGCGGCTCATTCCCCGTCGAGGTGGTGGTCGCGGAGGTCGGTTAGGAACATGTGGCCGGGCTTGTGGGTGATGGCGAACGGCGGCCGGGCCTCGGCGAGGGCCGCCTGCGGGGTGACGCCGCAGGCCCAGAAGACCGGCACCTCGCCGGGGCGGACCGTCGCCGGGTCGCCGTAGTGCGGGCGGTCGAGGTCGGCGATGCCGATCCCGGCCGGGTCGCCGAGGTGGACCGGTGACCCGTGGGCGCGGGGCATCCGCGAGCAAATCTGCGTGGCCTTGACGGCGTGCCCGGGCGTCAGCGGTCGCATCGACACGACCAGCGGCCCGGCGAACCGGCCGGCCGGCTGACACCGCACGCTCGTCCGGTACATCGGCACGTTCCGGCCCTCCTCGATGTGCCGGACCGGGACGCCGGCGTTTTGCAGGGCGGTCTCGAAGGTGAACGAGCAGCCGATCAGGAACGACACGAGGTCGTCCCGCCAGTGGGCGGTGACATCGGCCGGCTCCTCGACCAGCTCGCCGTGCCGCCAGACGCGGTAGGCCGGCAGGTCGGTGCGGAGGTCGGCCCCGGGGGCGATGGCCTTCGGCTCCGGGTCTCCGGGGTCGGTCACGTCGAGCAGTGGGCAGGGCTTCGGGTTCCGCTGGCAGAACAGGAGGAAGTCGAACGCCCAGTCCTTCGGCAGGACGACGAGGTTGGCTTGCACGAAGCTGGCCGCCAAGCCAGGCGTCGGGCCGGCGAACTCGCCCGCCCGGCACGCGGCCCGGACGGCGGCCCCGGTGGCGGTTCGCAGGTGGTCCACGGCTACGCCTCCAGGATGTCGCGGATGCGGGTCAGCGGTTCGGCGTACTCGTCCCAGGTGAGGCCGTCCACGGTCGCCGACTGCCGGCCGGTCACGCCGTCCACGAGCGGACCCGCCTTCACCATGACTTCGAGGATCGCCCGCTCGCGGTCCGGGTCGAACAGGTCGGGCGGCGGCTTCACCCCGCGGAGGACGTACGCCCCGGCCGCCAGGGCATACGCCCCCCAGTTGCTAACCCCGGCGACGATGAGGTAGTCCGTCGGGACGCGGCAGTGGATGAGGTCGCCGTTCGGGATGTTCTTGACGACGGTTTCGTGCGGCACCTTGCCCATGCCGATCTCGTTCCCGCCGTCGCCGATGCCGATGGTTTGCCACAACTTCGACCCGTCGCGGCCGGGACTAAACAGGTGGTGAGCCGGAAGCATCGAACCGGTGATGTCCCGCCCCCGCATCGTGTAGGACCGGCCGTCCGCCGACGGCCCGACCCGTTCGACGCTGATCGTGGTCGTCGCACCCACCCACCCCGACCGGGACTTCACCCACACCCCGTCGACCGCCCCATCGGGGCGCGGCTTCGGATGCTCGACGACGAAGCGGTTGGCGACACGCGATGCACGGACGCCGGCCGCGAGGGAGTCCGAGCAGAAGGGGTCGGCGGAGAGCCAGACGTTGATGTCGAGGGCGTGGAATGCCCGGGCCAGGAACACCGCCCCGAGGGGGCCGTCGGTTTCCCCGCACGGTGGGTCGGCCGTCGGGATGAAGAACCCCGTCACTACGGAGACGGAAGGTTCCGGGTGCTCGGCGATGCTCCGGCACGCCGACTGAAAGTCCCCCGCCGTCGCGGTGAACAGGTTGTCGTGTGGGTCGCGGGCGAGGCCGCGGTTCCCGGGGTCGGTCTGCACGGCCGCCAGGATCGCGGCCAGCTTCTCCTCGGCGGTCATGGCACCCCTCCCCCCCTCCCCCCCTCGCATCTCACCCGTTGACGTAACCCGTTTGCGGATCAAGGCTCCGGCACCTTTCGGCCGAGGGCATCCGGTCGTGCCCGCCGTCGGCCGGCGACCGAACCTCCCGCAATAGATCGACTTGCGGCGCCGCCCGAGCAGTGCGGGACCCGGTCGTGCGGTTCAACCCGGCCTCCGGCCGCGGCCGGCGCGGAAGCCCGGCCTTCGACGTGAACAGAAGTTCATTAAACTCCCGTTTCGGCGAAGTCAACTCGGCCGGCCGACTTTCCGCGCCCGGTCAGGCGGGGCGGGTCGCCAGCAGGGGCGCGAACCGGCCCCGCCACGGCTTCGGCAGCTCGGCCGTTAGCGACACCGGCTCCTTCGTGGTCGGGTGGAGGAACGACAACCCCCGGGCGTGGAGGGCGATGGCCGGGCCGAACGCCCGGCCGCTGCCGTACTTCGCGTCGCCGTACACCGGGCAGCCGCGGGACGCCAGTTGCACCCGGAGCTGGTGCTTGCGGCCGGTGTGCGGGCGGAGTTCGAGCCAGGTCAGCCCGTCGTGCCGGCCGCGGACGGTGAACACCAGCCGGGCGAGCTGGGCGCCGGGTGTGTCCGCCGGCACGACCTCGACCCGGGCCGTCGGGTCGTGCTTTAGCAAGTGATCTTCCAGCGAGCCGGAATCGTGGACGAACTCAGGGGGCTTACGCCCCCCGCTCGGCGGCATCTCTACGACCGCCCAGTACGTCTTCTCGACCGCCCCGGCCCGGAACTGCTCGCCCAGCCGGGCCGCCGCCTTGCTCGTCCGGGCGAACACCAGCACCCCGGACACCGGCTTGTCGAGCCGGTGGACGACGCCGAGGAAGACGTTCCCGGGCTTGCCGTACTTCTCCTTCAGGTACGCCTTCGCCAGCCGGTCGACGGTCTCGTCGGTGCCGTCGAAGTGGGTGGTCGGCCACCCGGCCGGCTTGTTCAGGGCCAGCAGGTGGTTGTCCTCGTACAGGATGTCGAGGCAATCGCTGAAGGACATGCGGCCATCATAGCGGCAGCGGCCGCGGCTTCAGGGCGTTGCTGAGCCGGTACACCTCTTCGACCCACGCCGCCCGGGCGAGTAGGTAGTCTTCCCGGTCGTCCCCGCCCACCAACTGGATCGCCAGCGGCAGGCCGTCGGACGACCACCCGAGCGGGAGCGAGACGACCGGCAGGCCGAGGAAGCTCCACGGGCTGTTGCACCACGGGTCGCCGGTCGTTTCCGGGGTCGGGGCGGGGGAGGTGGTGGCCGGGACCAGCAGCGGCTCCGGCCAGAAGGCCATCCGCAGGTCGTAGCCGAGGGTGTGGCTGAGCGAGGACGCCGTCCGGTACTCGTCCCGGGAGACGAGCAGCCCGTCGGCGATCAGCTCGCGGATTTTGGGCGGGTAGTCGTCCGGCCGGCGGCGGACGCGGTCGGCGTGGGTCTCGGCCGCCTCGACGGCCATGACCTGGAGGTGCCGGCGGTGGACCTGGGCGAACTCCGGGGGGAGGACGACCGGCTTGACCGCGGCGTTCATGGCGTGGGGGAACGTCTTCAGGTCGTACTCGACGCCCTCCACGAACTTGACGACCTCCGGGTGGAGGGCGTCGGGGTATAGCTCGGCCGGCCGCAGGAACCGCCGGGAGTATTCCCCGTCCCGGTGGCGGCTGTAGTCGCGGCCCAGCGCCTCGACCTCCCGGTCGATCGCCAGGAGGCAGTCGGGGACCGCCGCCCCGGAGGTCATCAGCCGGTCCGGGTCGTACCCGGCGACGGCCTGGAAGAGGACCGCCAGGTCACGGACCGAGTTGGCCATCAGGCCGACGTGGTCGAGCGACGGCGCCAGCGGCAGGACCCCTTCGGTGCTGATGCGGCCGTGGGTCGGCTTGAGGCTGAACACCCCGCAGTAGCTGGCCGGGCGGACGGTCGAGCCGCCGGTCTGGGTGGCCAGGGCGCCGAGGCACATGCCGCAGGCCACCGCGGCGGCCGAGCCGGACGAACTACCGCCCGGGGTGCGGTCCAGGTTCCAGGGGTTGCGGGTCGGGGGCGGGTCGAGGTAGGCGTAGGCCGTCGTGACCGTCTTGCCGAGGATCACCGCCCCGGCCGCCCGCAGCCGGGCGACGCAGGCCGCGTCCCTGCGGGCGTAGCTGTTGGCCCAAAGCTTCGACCCGCACCCGGTCGGCAGGTCGAAGACATCGATGATGTCCTTCACCCCGATCGGGATGCCGTGCAGCGGGCCGCGGTACTGGCCGGCGGCCAGTTCCTTCGTCAGCCGGTCGGCCTGCTCCAGCGCCCCCTCGCGGTCGAGGTAGGCCCACGCCCGGACCCGCTCCTCGTATCGGTCGATCCGGCCGAGGCACTGGTTGAGGAGCTGCGTCGGCGAGATCGCCTCGCGGCGGATCAGGTCGGCGGCGGCCGTGATGGTCATCGGCTCGTGCATGGGGTTATACTGTAACCACGGTTCGGGAGGGGGCCAATGGAGCGGGTGAAGGTCGCGGTTCTCGGTGGGTCGGGGTATACGGCCGTCGAGCTGATGAAGATTCTGCTGCGGCACCCCGGGGCCGAGGTCGCGGCCGTCACCTCCCGGCAGGATGAACACGTCGCCGACCTACACCCGAGCCTCCTCGGCCGGCTTGATCTGCGGTGCGAGCCGTTCGACCCCGACCGGCTCAAGGCGAAGGGCGTGCGGGTCGCTTTCGGCTGCCTGCCGCACGGGACGAGCATGGAGGCGGTGCCGCCGCTACTCGACCGCGGCATCCGGGTGATCGACCTGAGCGCCGACTACCGGCTCCGCGACCCGGCCGTCTACCGCGAGTGGTACAAGGAAGCCCACCACGACCCGGCCAACCTCGCCCGGGCCGTCTACGGCCTGCCCGAGGTCTATGGCGACCGCATCGCCACCGCGGAGTTGATCGCCAACCCCGGGTGTTACCCGCAGACGGCCATCCTCGGGCTCGCCCCGCTGCTGGCGAACGGGCTGGTCGAGCCGGCCGGCATCATCGTGGACAGCAAGAGCGGGGTGTCCGGCGGCGGGCGGACGCCGAAGCTCCCGTTCCACTTCCCGGAGTGCAACGAGAACTTCGCCGCGTACTCGGTTGGCAGCCACCGGCACACCCCAGAGATCGAGCAGGTACTGTCCGACGTGGCCGGCCGGCCGGTGTCGGTGGTGTTCACGCCCCATCTGGTGCCGATGGACCGGGGCATCTTCAGTACCATCTACGCCACCCCGACCCGGTCCGTGGCCGAGGCCGAGCTGACCGAGCTGTACCGGGCGTACTACGCCGGGAAGCCGTTCGTCCGGGTGCGGACGACGATCCCGGCGACGAAGGACACGGCCGGGACGAACTTCCTCGACGTGGCGGTGAAGGTCGTCCGCGGCGGGAAGGTGGTGGTGCTGGCGGCCGAGGACAACTTGGTCCGCGGGGCCAGCGGCGTGGCCGTGCAGAACTTCAACCGGATGTTCGGGTTCCCCGAGACGGCGGGGCTGTTGTGATCGACCGGCTGGAGGAACACGAGGCGTTCCTGCGGGCGATCTTCGACGCCCCGGACGACGACACGCCCCGGCTGGTGTACGCCGACTTCTTGGAGGAGAACGGGCTCCCCGACCGGGCCGAGCTGATCCGCGTCCAGTGCGACCTTGCCCGCATTCGGCCCGGCGGCGGGTCGGCCGAGGAGTTGGCCCGGCTCACGGCCCGGCAGGAGGCCGTCTTCGTCGCCATCGCCTGGGAGCAGCCGCCGCTCGGGACCGACACGATGTCCATCGACCGCGGGTTCTGGACCTTCCACGGGGATGTGGCCGTGTCGGCGGACCGGCTGGCGGACCCGGTCGGGTTCCGCGAGTGGGTGGTCCGGCGGTGTCCGGGGTGGTACGCCCTGTCGCGGCTGGCCGTCCTCCCCGGCCGGCCGCTCGGGCCGGACGAGGTGAACGCCCTGTTCGACCTGCCGTTCACCCAGCAGGTCACGGACTGGGACTTGGGCGGGCATGTCGAGGAAGTGGCGGCCGGCCCGGCCACCGAGGACACCGGGGCGTTCGGCCTGATCGACCTGATCGAACAACCCGTGATTACCGTCCGCGGGGTCGAGGCCCTAGCCGCCCACCGCGGGGCCCGCCGCATCCGGTCGTTGAACTTGCGGCACAACCGGCTCGACAACGACGCCGCCCGGGCGCTAGCCCGGTCGCCCCACCTGATCCGGCTCGAACGGCTCGAACTCCACGACGGGCAGAGCAACCGGTTCGGCGGCAAGACGTGGTCCGAGCTGGTCGAACGGTTCGGGGAGAAAGTGGTTGGGTGAGGAGGCCGCATGGTCCCGCTGGTGCTGCTGGCGGCCGTGGCCGCCGACTCGTTCGCGGCGAAGTACGAGGCCGCCGAGCCGCCGGCCGCGGTGGCCGAGGCGGTTCGCAAGACGCTCGCGGCCGACGCCTTGGTCGTCCGCCGCGGGGACGACGTGGTCATGCGGGTCTGGTTCCGGCAGACCATCCCGGTCAAGGCGACCGAGGACCAGATCGCCAACGGCCTGACCTACCGCGAAATCCCCGAAGGCGAGTTGGTCGGGGTCATCGAATTACCGGCCGCGTTCACCGACTTCCGCCGGCAGAAGCTGCCGGCCGGGGCGTACACCCTCCGGTTCGCCGTCCAGCCGGATGTTGGGGACCACGCCGGGACCGCCCCGCACCCCGAGTTCTGCCTGCTGACGGCGGCCGAAAAAGATGTCGTGCCCGAGTTGGTTGTTAAGAACGAGCTGATTACCCGGAGCAACGCCGTTAACGATGGGAAACACCCGGCGGTGCTGCTCCTGTTCCCGTACTACGGCAAGGACGACGGCCCGGCGGTGGCCGGGAAGGGGGACGGAGTCTGGGTGGCGAACGTCCGCCGGCCGGTCGCCGGGGAGGCGAAGGGGACGCTCGGGTTCGGGATCACCGTGGCCGGGCAGTGGAGGCCGTAGGGCCGAGCTGCTCGCGGAGCCGGTCGGCCGCGGGCCGCAGCCAGTCCTTGCCGTAGTCCGACAGCTCGTCGCTGGCCATCAGTTCGGCGACCGCCGCGTCCAGGATGCCGCGGAACCGCTGCCGGTCGTCCGGGCCGGCGAGTATCCCGTCCAGGAAAACGCCGCGGCCCGCGAACGGAAACAATTCCTCCTCGGCACGGAGGAAGCGAACGAGCGGGTCGGCCGGGCCGTGCCGGTCCTCGGCCTGTCGGCGGAGGGCCGTCACGAGCACCTCGACCGCGCCGTTCGTCCCCCAGACGGACTCGCCCCCGACGTGGAAAGCCGAACTCATGTCCGTCACCTCGCCCCGGACCCGCCGGCCGCCCCGGGCGGGAGGCGGAGGAAGCGGGCGTCGTCGGCCGGGTCGAGCGACAGTGGCTGGACCCCCGGGTACGCCTGCCCGGTCACATGAATGTTCCCGCCCTTCGCCTCCGGGTCCGACCCGTTCCCGGCCGCCGCCACCCCGCCGGCCGGGGGTTCGCCCTCGGCCCGCCCCACCACCTGCGTCTTGGCGAAGTAGTTCTGGTTGATGGCCACCGCCACCGCCCCCGGCCCGCCCCCCGGGGTCGGCCCGAACAGCACCCCGTCCTTAGCCTCGTAGACGGTGTTGTGGGCCACCTGCACCCGGACCGGGCGGGTCCCGGCCACCCGGCCGATCAGCACCGCCGCGTCCAGCTTGAAGAACCGGTTCCCGGTCACCTCGGCGTCGGCCACCGGCCCGTCGAACCGCACCCCGGCCTTGCCCGGCCCCTCGAACCGGCCGTTGCGGACGACCAGCCGCTTGGAGTCCAGGGTGCCGGGGGCCTGGACCAGGACGCCGGCCTCGGTCCCCGGGGCCAGGACCACCCGGCAGCGGTCCAGGACGATCGGCCGGCCGGTGTCCCCGGCCGCGTTCACCAGCCGGAACCCGGCCTCCCTCACCCCCCGGACGGTCACCCCCTCGAACACCGCCCCGGGGGCCAGCCCGACGACCTGCACCCCGGTGTGGGCCACCCCCTTGCCGTCGAACTCGACGTTGCGGACGTGGAGGCCGTCGGCGTTGGCCACCGCCAGCATCTCCAGCGGCCCCGGCCCGCCGGCGGTGTTGAACTCGATCACCGCCGCCCGCCCGCCGGGCAGCCCGGACTCGATGGTCAGGTCCTTCGTCCGCCGGTCGAGCCGCAGCTCGGGCTCGGCCAGCCGCTCGTCGGCCAGGACGATCGTGTCCCCAGGCCCGGCCGCCTTCAGGGCCGCGGCCAGCGTCCCGAAGGTGTTCTCCCCGCCCGGGTTGGCCTTCGACACCGTCAGCCGCTTCGTCCCGCCGGGCGGCACCGGCTGCACCGGCTGCGGCTTCGGCGGGACGAGCAGGTAGTACCCGCCGACCGCCAGGGCGGCCAGGACG
>JAIEQN010000590.1 GCA_019747685.1 Gemmataceae bacterium | reverse complement strand
CGCCGGGCCTCGTCCTCGGCGGCCACCCGCCGCTTGACGTTGAACACGTACAGGGCGAAGCAGGCGGCCAGGCAGAAGCCCATCCCGGCGTGGGCCACCTGGTTGGCCAGCCAGGTGTACTCGGCGGTGTAGTGCTCCAGCTCGTCCGAGCCGAAGCTGTTCCGCCACAGGGTCTGGAGGGTGCTGTCCTCGGTCACGGGTCGGCTCCGCGGGGGTCGGGCCCAACCGCCTAGCGTAACCGCCCCGCGGCCGGCCGCCACCGGAAGAGCGGCGGCCGGCGGGGCTCAAGGTTCGGCCCGCCCGTGCCGATAGGGAACAAGAGTATACGCCCCCGCCGGGCGGGGGCGTGCCCGGCCTACACCCACGGGAGAAGGACATGACGAGGCGTGCGCTGGTCGGCGGGCTGATGCTGGTGGCCCTCGGGGCCGGGGCCCGGGGCGGGGAGGCGCCGGGGCAGACCCCGGCGGCCGCCCACCCGGGGCTGGAGCGGCTCAAGAAGCTGGCCGGGACCTGGGTGGCGGCCGACGAATCCGGCAAGCCGACCGACCAGGTGGTGTCGGTCATCAAGGTGATCGGCGGCGGGGCGGTGGTCCACGAGACCATCTTCCCGGGCCAGCCGCAGGAGATGGTGTCGGTCTACCACCGGGACGGGGCCGACCTGGTGATGACCCACTTCTGCGCCCTGGGGAACCAGCCGCGGATGAAGGCCGACCCGAAGTCCCCGGCCAACCAGATCCGCTGGACGTTCGCCGGCGGGACCAACTTCGACCCGGCCAAGGACCTGCACATGCACGAGGGGACCATCACCTTCGTGGACGACGACCACATCGAGTTCAGCGGGGTGGCGTGGGTGAACGGCAAGCCGGCCGACGACCACTGCGCCACCATGAAGCTGGTCCGCAAGAAGTAGGGGCGGACTTCCGTTTTCCCGGCTCGCCAAGCTCCCGGCTCGCCAAGCTCCCGGCTCGCCTGCCCCGCAGGCCGAAACGGAGACACGAGCCCCCCGCTACCGACCTCGCGTCCGGCCCCGGCCCGGGTTAACCTTTCTCCCACCCCAACACCCGACCGGAGGGCCGACCATGTGGCGGCAGGGCGACATCTATATCGAGCGGGCGAAGGCCGTCCCGGACGGGGCCAAGCCGCTGCCCCACTGCGTCCTCGCCGAGGGCGAGATGACCGGCCACAGCCACCGGGTCGCCGAGCCCGGCTCGGCCAAGCTCTACGCCCACGGGGCCAACCTCTACCTGGACGTGACGGCCGCCCGGTGCTCGGTCGTCCACGACGAGCACGGCACCATCCCCCTCGCCCGCGGCCGGTACCGGGTCTGGCGGCAGCGGGAGTACAGCCCGGAAGCCATCCGCGTCGTCCGCGACTAACCCCACCCGGAGAGTACCCATGACCGCCGCCGAACTCGTGGACGCCGAAGACGCCGCCCGGCTGATCCTGACCGGCGACGCCCCGCCCGGGCTGGAGGTGGACGGCCACCTCGTCCTGGCGGATGCCCCGGACCTCGACCGCCTGCCGGACGGCCTGGCCGCCCGCCGGCTGACCCTGCGGAACCTGCCCAACCTGACGAGCCTCCCCGACGGCCTCCGGGTCCGCCGGCTGGTGATCGAGAACTGCCCGGCCCTCACCACCCTGCCGGCCGGGCTGAGCTGCCACGAGCTGACCGCCGCCGGGTCGGCCCTGGTCGAGCTGCCGGACGACCTGGAGGTCGAATACCGGCTCGACCTGTCGGACTCGCCCGACCTCGTCCGGCTCCCGGCCGGGCTGGTGGTCGGGTCGCTCGTCCTCCGCGGCTGCACCGGCCTGCACGAGCTGCCCGACGGCCTCGAAGCCACCTTCCTCGACCTCGCGGGGTGTTCGCAGCTCACGGCCTGGCCGCGGGCGCTGATCCTCGGCTGCGGCCACCTGAACCTGGCCGGCTGCACCGGGTTCGCCGAACTCCCCGCCGGCGTGACGGAGCTGGCCCGGCTCGACCTCCGGGACTGTGCCCGCATTACCGAGCTGCCCGCCGGCCTCGACATCCGGTCGTGGGTGGACGTGGCCGGGTCGGGGCTGACCGAGGTGCCGGCCCGGCTGGACGGGCGGTTGCGGTGGCGGGGCGTCCGCGTCACCGGGCGGATCGCCTTCCGGCCCGAGACCCTGACCGTGGACGAAATCCTGGCCGAGACGAACGCCGAGGTCCGGCGGGTGATGCTGGAGCGGGTCGGGTTCGAGTGGTTCTTCGACCGGGCCGGGGCCGAGGTGCTCGACGCCGACCGGGACGCCGGCGGTGCCCGCAAGCTCCTGCGGCTGCCGATCCCCGGCGACGAGGACCTGGTGTGCGTGTCGCTGGCCTGCCCGTCGACCGGCCGGCGGTACGTCCTGCGGGTCCCCCCGGCGACCCGGACCGCCAGCCAGGCGGCCGCCTGGCTGGCCGGGTTCGATGACCCGAAGGACTACGCCCCACTGCTGGAGACGTGAAGCGGCAGCGGGAACAACCTCTCGGACACAGGCCGGGAGGCCTGCGCCACCGACTCCGGGCTTTGGTGGCACAGGCCTCCCGGCCTGTGCTCGTAGCGAGCCGGCACCCGCTCCAACAGCCCGTCGCCGTACACCCCGTCCTGCCGGAGCTCCGGCAGGTGGACGTAGCCGATGTGGCAGCCGCACGTCGCGTTCGGGCAGAGCCGTTCCCGCAGGACCGACTCGAAGTCATCGGCGTACAGGTTGCCGATCGGCTCCTTGACGAAGTGGCAGCGGCGGACGGTGCCGTCGCCATCCACCGAGACGGCGGTGTGTCCGGCCCGGCACGGCCGGCCCCGGCTCGGGTGGCGGGTGTTGTTCGTCGGGAAGTGCGGGTCGATGGCGGTCAGCCACTCGGCTTCTCCCACCTCGTAGTAGTTGGCCACGTCCTTGTAGGCGTTCACCCACAGGTATACGCCCGGCGGCAACTCGCCCCGCAGCGCCGCGATGTCGGCGAAGTGTTCCCGCAGCCCGACGACGCCGACGCTGTACCGCACGCCGCGGCGGGTCAACTCGCGGCACCGCTCGACGAACTTCGGCCGCTCGACCTGTGACGGGTGGAACGTCGTCCACAGGGCCAGCTTGTCCAAATCACCGCGTTCGGTCCAGCCGAGGCCGCACGACAGGTTCGTCTGCACGGCCGCCCGGGTGATCTGTGGCAGGAGCGACAGCCGGGCCAGGGCGTCCCGATACCAGGCCCGGGTCAGGGCCTCGCCCCAGGGGGTGAACAGCACCCCGAGCCGGTCGGCCGCCGGCCGCCCCTCGACCCAGGACACGAAGCGTTCCAACGATTGCCGGTCGCGGCGGAGGTCGGCGGCCGAGTCCCGCCGCTTGGCGAACGGGCAGTACCCGCAGGCGTAGTTGCAACTCGCCAGCGGCCCGCGGTAGAGGATCGACAGGGTCAGCGCCACTCGTGGTCCCCCATCCGCCGGCGGACGGTCGGCGAGTACAGCCAGGGGCCGACCGCGTCCGACCGCTCCACTCCCGCCGGCGTCAGCCGCAGCCGGCCGCCGGCCACCTCGGCCAGCCCGAGCGGTGCCAACTCTACCAACTCCGGCAGGTCGCCGAACATGTCCGACCCGAAGCGACGTTCGTAGTCCGCCAGCGGCAACCCGGGCTCCTGCAGCAGCGTGAGCAGGACGTAGCGCCGGCGTTGCTCGTCGCCGTCGAGGGCGAACCCGTGCCGGGCCAGACCGAGCGCGTCGGTTGATCGCCCGGCGTACTCGGTGATGAGCGCCGCCACCTCCTTCTGCCCGACGGCGTACCCGTCCGACCAGTGCAGGCCGCGGGTGTACGACCTGGCCCCACACCCGAGCCCGACCATGCCGTCGTCCTGGACGCAGTAGGCCGGGCCGGCGTCGTCGGCCGGGGCGTGCTTTGCCCGGAACAGCCGCATCGACACCGGGGCGTAGCCGGCGTCGGCCAGCAGGTCACGGGCCGCGCGGTAGCAGGAGAGCCGCAGGTCGTCCCAGGCCCGGGGCGACTTGCCCAGGCCGGTCAGCGGCCGGACGTAGAGCGGGTAGAGGAACAGTTCTTCGGGCTGGAACCGCAGGGCCGCCCGGACGGTGGCGAGCCAGCTCGCCACCGTCTGACCGGGCAGGCCGTAGATCAGGTCGAGGTTGATGGTCGGGAAGCCGAGGCTACGGGCCCGTTCGACGGCCCCGCTCACTTCCGCGGGGTGCTGCGGCCGGCCGGCGGCTCTCACCTCGGCCTCGGTGAAGCTCTGCACCCCGATGCTCAGCCGGGTGACGCCCCGCTCCCGCAGGACGGCCAGCCGGTCCCAGTCGGCCGTCCCGGGGGACGCCTCGGCCGACGCCGGGACCGCCCCGACCGGCCGGCCCATGACCCGCTCCGCGACATCAAACAGCCGATGAAGCTGGCCCGGGTCGAGGGCCGTCGGGGTGCCGCCGCCGACCGCGAACCGGGCGTAGGTGGCCGGCCCGATCGCAGCCCGGACGGCGTCCGCCTGCCGCGCCACCGCCCCGAGGTAATCGCTCACGACCTCGGCCCGCGGCCGGGCCTGGGCGAACAGGTTGCAGAACCCGCACCGGACCTCGCAGAACGGGACGTGGATGTACAGGAACAGCCCGCCCGTCGGCTCGCCCCGCCAGGCGTCGGCCAGCGAGACCGGCGGCACCAGCGGCCGGTACGCCGTCTTGTGCGGGTAGGCGTAGCTGTAGCCGCGGTACGGCGACCCCGCCAGCAGATCGGCCGCGCGGTCGGTGACGGCGGTCATCGCCCCTCCCCCGGGTAGTGCCACCAGACCAACCCGCTACCCCTCCCCCGGCAACACCCACTCGGCATACGGGACCGTCCAGACGGCCGGGTGGGCGAGCCGGTGGCCGGTGTAGCCGTCCTCGCCATACGCGGTGCCGTGGTCCGAGCAGACCACGCACAGCGACGGCCCCCGGCTCCGCAGAGCCGCGAACAGCGGCGGCAACTGCCGGTCCACGTACTCCAGGGCCGCGGCGTGGGATTCGATGGTGTCCTCCGCCGCCCCCGGCAGGTAGAACCGGTTCGGCTGGTGGATCGCCGAGACGTTCAGGAACAGGAACACCCGCCGGTCGCGGGGCAGCTCCCGCAGCCGGCCGACGGCCCACCGCACCTGGTTCGCGGTCGAGTCCGGGTCGGTGACGCCGAACGCCGGCCGCCACACACTCTCGGCGAACAGCCCCGGCAGGACCCGCCCGAGTGGCGTCTGCTGGTTGAAGAACCCGACCCCGCCGACGCAGACGGTGTGATACCCGGCCGCCGCGAACCCGGAGACGACGTCCGGGGCGGCGAACACGGCCGTCCCCGGGCCGGTCGTCTCGCTCCCGGGGAAGCGTAAGGCCCACAACCGGGGATGCTTGCCGGGGGCCGCCGGGGTCGGCAGGAACCCGGCGAAGAACGCCGCGTGGGCCGCGAGGGTGAAGCTCCCCGGGGTGTGCCGCTCCTCCCACCGGCCGCCGGGCAACAGCCCGCCGAGCGTCGGCGTCCGCCCGGCCGCCAGGCCATCCCGGGCCACGTCATACCGGAGGGTGTCGAGCGTCAGCAGGAGCACGTCGTGCGTGCCGACCAGCCCGGCCGCGTCGATCACGGCGGCGAATCCCCCAGGGCCGCGAGCTGGGTTTCGTAGCTGTCCAGCCCGTCGCACGAGACCCCCGGCAGGAGGTCGCCGAAGGCGTTGGCCTCGAAAACGACGCGCCGCCGGAACCCGGGCGTGAAGGCCAGGTCGACGCCGAGGTGGTGGCAGCCGGGGAAGGCGGCCGCGGCCCGCTCGCAGTCGGCCAGCGCCTCGGCCCACCGGTCCGCCGGGACGGCCGCCCGGACGGTCGCAGCGTCGGCCCGCTCGTTGAGCAGATGCAGGTTCGTTAGCGGCGTCGCGCTCAGCCGGCCGACGACCTGCCGGACCCGGCCGGCCACGACCAGCACCCGCACGTCGAACGCCCGGCCGCCCAGCCCGGCCTTCGGCACCCACTCCTCCACCCGCACCCCTTCCCGGCACAGGGCGTCGAACAGGGCCGCGACCTCGGCCGCGGTCTCGTACCGCCGGACCCGCCGGGAGTTGAACAGGAGGCACCGGCCGTCCCGCCGGACCAGTTCCACCGTCGTCGTCGCCTGCATCCGACCCCGGCCGACGGCGAACGCCGCCACCCCCGACCCGGACGACCCGCACGCCAGCTTGACGAACACCCGCCACCGCCCGGCCGCCTGCAGCACGTCCATCAGCTCGTCGAACGACCGGGGCGACCCGACCCCGGCCGGGATCGGCACCCCGGCGGCCCCGATCCGGGCCTGGCACCGCCGCTTGTCGAACAGGTCGATGACCTCGGCCGGGTCCGTCAGCCAGTTTACGCCGGGCCGGGCGGCCAGCCCCCGCAGCACTGCCCGAAAGCCGCGGTACCACTGCCGCGGGAGGAGGATGCGGCCCTTCTCGAATGGCAGCGTCCGGGCCTCGTCCGCCGAAATCGCCTCGGCCCCGGTGTCCTCGTCTTCCCCCTCGGCGGCCCCGCGGGCGATCAACGCCCGCTCGACCTCCCAGTCCCGGCCGGGCGAGTCGAGCCGGACCCAGGCCCCGCCGGCGGCCAGTTCGTCCAGCCGGCCCCGGCCGGCGATCACGTCGATCCACGGCACGACCGCGGCCGGCGGCCACCCCCGCCGGGCCAGGGCCGCCGCGAACAGTTCGGCCCGCCGGCCGCCGGGGTTGCCGACCAGGACCACCCGCCGCACCGGCTACTCCGACGCGGTGATGAAGCGGTACGACTCGTCGTCGTAGGTGTCCGGCTCCTTCGCGTCGGACACGTCGACCTCGACCGGCAGCCCGGCGAACCGGGCGGCCACGGCCGGTGTCATGAAGTGGTGGTGGAGGTCGAGCTTGCGGAGCCGGCACCCGGCCGGGCGGGCGGCACCGAGGGCCGGGGCGGCCAGCAGGGCCTGCCCGCCCTCGTCGCCCATGTTCCCGAGCGACAGGTCCATCACCTGCACCCGGTTCAGGACCGGGGCGGCGGCCACCGCCTTGCCCACCTCGTCCCCGATGTCCGAGTTCCGCAACCCGAGGTACGTCAGCTTCGGGAACAGTCCGCCGGCCAGCAGCGGGTCGAGCGGGGCGGTGTTGCCGATCCCGCCGTACCCCTCGTCCCCGAGCCACAACTCCAGGTGCCCCAGGGCCGGCAGGTCGGCGGCGAACACCTCGTCCAGCAGGGCCGCCGGCAGCCCGCCGCTCTCGACGGCGAACGACCGCAGGGCCGGGTGCTTGATCGACCCGAACGTGAGGTTCGAGGCCCCGCGGATGCGGAACTCGGTCAGCCGCGGGAACGCCGGCAGGAGGGCCGACACGTCCCCGTGGACGATCCAGGAGATCTCGCACTCCTCGAAGGTGATGTCGCCGAAGAACAGGGCGGCCAGGTTCGGCATCCGGCCGGCGTTCGACGCCAGGGCCTCGACCACCTCCCCGGACCCCTGCATCATGTCGTCGTAGCCCCACGCCCCGATGACGAGGGCCGTCAGGCCCGGCCCGCCGTGCTCGCCGAGGAACCGGTCGAGCCGGTCGGCGAACGACTCCTTGCTGTCGTACTCCATCGTCAGCCGGTAGACGGTCCCGGCCGGGCCGGGGCTCCCGGGCTCGTAGGGCTGGACGGGGCGGCCGGCGAACGTCGTGGCGTGCTCGGAGATGGCCATGCGCGGGTCCCGGTGGTGGGGGGTCGGCTGTTGATCCTAGCCGACGCCGCCCGCCCGGTCCACCGCCGGAGGTCGTGCCCGGGCACGGTGGCACGGGCGTCACGACCTGTGGCCGACGGCCGGCCTCACCGCTGCTGGTCGGTCGGCTGCCGCCGGGCGTCGTCCGGGTTCGTCCGCTGGTCCTGCTGCTTATCGGCGTCGTCCCGCTCCCCGGCCCCGCCGGTCGCCGTCCCCCGGTGCTGGTCGGGGTGGCCCGGGTCCTCGTTCCCCGCCTTCTGCCCGCCGCGGCTCGATTGGTCGGCCATGATGTCCCTCGGGTTGGATGACGGCCCGCCCGGTCGCGGGCGGGTCCGCCGAACTGGTGCGGCAACCCCCGTGCCGCCCCCGCGGCCCAGGCCGCCCTCACTTCCCCGCCACGGGCGAACAATTTTCTTGCACAAAACTCTTGACACCTGGGCGACCGCCGCTTACGATCCACGCCCAGCAGTACCCTGTCGCCCTGCACGTCCGGCGGATGAGGTACGAGGCGTGGCTTCCGCCTGCCCGAACCAACCTTCCCCTGGCTCGCGCGGCTGACGCGCGGGGCCGGCCTCGTCGTCGGGGCCGCGGCCGCCATCGGGGCGGCCTTCTACCTCGGCTCCGTCGCGGCCGACGGGGTCACGCCCCGGCCGGTCGCCGCCCCGGCGTCCCCGGCGATCATCGTTAACGGGTTGGCCATCGACCCGGCCGCCCTCGCCCTCGGGGAGGTCTGGGAGACGCCCCGGCACGTCGCCCGCATCCCGGTCCGGAACGTCTCCGCCCAGGCCCGCACCGTCCGTGAGTTCCAGCGTTCCTGTAGCTGCGTCGGGGTCGAGCCGGCGACGCTGACCCTGCGACCGGGCAGACCGCCACCCTGACCGTCTCGGCCGACCTGACCCGGCGGGAGCCGCACCACCGCGGGCTGGCCCGGCGGACCGCCACCCTCCGCATCCAGCCGGTCTTCGACGGCGACGCCGCCCCGTCCGACGGGTGGGCCATCACCGCCGACGTCCG
>JAIEQN010000589.1 GCA_019747685.1 Gemmataceae bacterium | reverse complement strand
CCCGCGTACCACCCCCCCCCGGGGCCCCCCGCCGCCGGGCCCGCCAACGCGGGGGCGGGGTCTTCCCCACACCCCTACAACACGCCCATGCTCGACTTCGCCACCACCGCGTTCGTGTCCGTCCTGTTCCTGGTCGACCCGCCGGGGACGGTCCCGGCGTTCATCGCCCTGACCAGCCGGTTCGGCCCGGACAAGCGGCGGCGGACGGCCCTGGTCGCCAGCCTGGCCACCACCGCCATCCTGGCCGGGTTCGCGGCCGTCGGGAACCTGCTCTTCCAGGTCCTCGGGCTGACCCTGCCGGCCTTCCAGATCGCCGGCGGGCTGGTCCTGTTCGTCGTCGCCCTGGACATGATCCGGGCCCGGCGGAGCACCCAGGAGGACCCGGACGACCTGGCCGAGGGGGCGGCCACCGAGGACGTGGCCGTCGCCCCGCTGGCCATCCCGATGCTGGCCGGGCCGGCCGCCCTGTCCACCGTCACCGTCCTGATGGCCCAGGCCGGCGACCCGGGGCGGGTGGCCGTCGTCTTCCTGGCCATCGGGCTGACCGGGGTGGTCTGCTACCTCACCCTGCGCCTCGCGGAGCCGATCCAGCGGCGGCTGGGCAAGACCGGGGTCCACGTCCTCGACCGGGTCCTCGGGCTGGTCCTGGCCGGGATCGCGGTGCAGTTCGTCCTCGACGGACTCAAGGCCGCCGGGCTGATCCCGCCGGTGCCCAAGGGGTGACGGTCCGGTCAACCGGCCGCCGGCCGGGCCTCCCGCCACTCGGCCAGCAACTTCCGCTCCCGCCGCCGCAGAGCCAGCCGCCGGACCTGCCGGCCCGGCGGCAGCGCCGCCCACGCCACCCGGCACGCCCCCCGGAGCGTCGGCCGGTAGCAGTCCCCGGCCCGATCGTACCGCATGTACCCCTGCCGGGCCAGGTCGGGCCCGACCTCGGCCAGCCGGTCGGTCAGGTGCTCGGCCCCGGCCCCCGGCGGGTACAGCACCGGCCGGCCGCCCGGCCGGTGCCGCTCGGCCAGGACCCGATGGACGGCCAACAGCTCGGCCGGGTCATCGACCGACGGCAGGGTGGTCCGCAGGTCCCCGGGGGCCGGGGGGTATGCCGGGTCGTCGGCCGCGTTCGCCGTCCGGACCTTCTCCCCGGTGTCATACCAGGTGCCGAACTCGACCACCGACACCCGGGAGACGGCCGGCCCGGCCCGCCCGAGGTGGACCCGGACGGACGCCTTCTCCCCGGTCCGGCGGTTCGCCAGGAGGACGCCGTAGACGTCGATCCCGGAGACGTGGTCCGGGAGGTCCACCAGGGTCGGCTCGTCGAATCCGAGCGGGATCAGGGCCTCGGCCCGGGTCCGGAGGAATTCGGCCGTCCGCCGGTCGAGGGCGGCGAAGTCCAGCTCCCGGACGGTCGGCCGGGCGGCCGGATTGGTCGCCAACACGGCCCGCGCGACGAACACCGGTAAGGCCACCCCGAAGCCCGCAAGGGCGGCGAGCAGGAGTTCGTTGGCGAGGGGCACGGCGGGGCCTCCGGCGGGGAGGGATGATCTTCACCGACACCGGCCGCGGTGTCAACCGTCGGGCCCGGGCGAGCGGGGGGCGTGAGTCGGGTAGGGTGGGCGGAGGCGGCCCGCAGGGCCGGCGAGGCCCGCGCGGGAAGACGACGCCTCCCCCGCGTGGGCCTCACCCCGCCTCCGGCGGGCTTCCGCCCACCCTACCCGACCCACCCCGGCCACCCGGGCCGGAGCGAGCCCGCGAAATTTTTACTTGACAAGTGTACACTAAGTTGTACAGTACCGGTAGCTCGCCCGCCGGTCACGTCCCGTGATCCCGTCCGGCCCCACCTCCCCCGGTGCCCCATGCCCCCCGACGAACCCCCGAAGACGGTCCGTACCCCCGCGCCCCGGACCCGGGGCGGTCACCACCGGCCGCCGTCCGACGCCCTCCTCGCCCGGGTCGCCGAGGCCCGGGCCGAGGGGACGACCTGGCCGGCCGTCGCCGCCCGCCTCGGCAAGGGCGAATCGACCATCCGGCGGTGGCCCCGCAAGTACCCCGACCGGTGGCTGGCCGCCATGCTCCGGGCCGAGCGGCGGCAGGCCCTCGACTCCGGGGCCGAGGCCGTCCTGGTCCTCCGCACCCTCCTCCGGTCGGCCGACCCGAAGCTCCAGCGGGACGCCGCCAAGCTCCTGATCGGCCTCCGCGTCGACCTGGCCAAGCTCGACGTGAAGGCCAAGTTCGCCCCCCAACCCCCCGCCCTCACCCCCGAGGTGACCCAGGTGGTCGCCTTCCTCAACGGACACTCCGATGCCGAACTCGCCGAACTCGCCCGCGAATTCCTCTACCCGGCCCTGCCCGCCGGACCTGGCCCGACTGGTCCGGCTGTCGACCCGGGCCCGGGATGACCCGGACTCGTTCCTCCGGTACTGCTTCACCGACCCGGCCGGCCGGCGGCTCCGCCAGGCCCCCGTCCACACCGAGCTGCAGGCCTTCCTGTCGGCCCACCCGCGGGCCCTCGTGGAACTCCCGCGGGACCACGGCAAGACGTTCCAGGTGTGCGGCCGGGTGGTCTGGGAGCTGGGCCGCGACCCCGGGCTGCGGGTCAAGGTCGTCTGCGCCACCCAGGCGGTGGCCGACGAGCGGGGCCGGTTCATCCGCGACGCGATCGCCGACAACCCGCGGGTCCGGGAGGTCTTCCCGGGCCTCCGCCGGTCGACCCCGTGGGCCAGGCGGGGGTTCGCCGTCCGCCGGGCGGCCGACCTCATCGGGCCGAGCGTGGCCGTATACGGCATCGCTTCCGGGGCGACCGGGACCCGGGCCGATCTCCTGATCTGCGACGACGTTGTGGACGTGTCGGCGCTGCACAGCAAGGCCGAGCGTGAGCGGGTCGCCGACGACTTCGACAACCACCTGGTCAACCTGCTGGAGCCCGAAGGCCGTCTCTGGTCGCTGTTTACGCCGTGGCACGCGGACGACCTGAACGCCCGGCTCAAAAAGAGGGGGGGAGGGTGGGCCCTGTTCCGGCGGGCCGTCGGGGACGACCTCGAACCGGTGTGGCCGGCGAAGTGGCCGCGGGAGAAGTTGGCCGAGCGGCGGGCCGAGGTCGGGGCGGCCGCCTTCGCCCGGGGCTACCGGCTCCTGCCGGTGTCGGAGGAGGACACCCCCGTCCGCCGGGAGTGGGTGCGGTACTGGACCGAGCCCGCGGAGTACGAGGCCGTCATCCTGTCGGTCGACCCGGCGGTGTCGGCGAAGGCCACGGCCGACGCCAGCGCCCTGGTGGTGCTGGGCCGGTCGGCCGGGCACATCGACGTCTTGGCGGCCTCCGCCCGGCGGGTGAAGGCCCCGGACCTGGTCGGGCTGATCGACGCGGCTGACCGGCGGTGGAACCCGGGGGTGATCCTGTTCGAGTCGAACGCCGCGTTCCTGGGGATCAAGGACCTGCTGGCCCGGCACGCCCGGTTCGGGGCGAAGGTGAAGGGGGTGTCGCAGGGGGCGTCGAAGGAGGCCCGGGTGGCGGCCTTCAGCGTGGCCGTGGAGAACGGCAGCTTCCGGCTCAAGGGGGACGGGGCGGGCGGGGTCGATCCCGGGCAGAAGGCCCTGTTCGACGAGCTGGTCACGTTCCCGTTCGCCGAGCACGACGACCTGCTGGACGCGGCCGCGACCGGGACGGCCTGGCTGCTCGACCGGCGGGAGCCGCGGCTGTGGGAGCTGGGCCGCTAGACGAACAGCTCGGCCACCGGGCAGGAGAAGCCCGGGACCACGTCCTCGCCGGACAGGGTGCCGGCCTCGCCGACCTCGGAAAGGGTGCCGTCGGCCCGCCGGATCAGGACAGTCTTGGTCGCGGGGCTGATGACCCAAACGAGGCGGATTTTGGCGTCCTTGAAGTCGGCCAGCCGGATGGCCATCTCCTCGTACCCGTCGTTCGGGGACACGGCCTCGACGGCCAGGTCGGGCGGGATGTGGAAGTCGCCCGTCGGGACCCGGCCCCCGGGTAGTCGGCCGGTGGCGACGAACGACAGGTCCGGCTTGCGGACCTGCCGGGGCTTGGACGGGAAACACCGGTAGCCGGTCTGGCCGCCGAACACCAGCCCGCACCCGGTCCGCTCGCAGTACCCGTCGAGGCGGCTGGACAGCCGCACCGTCACCCGGTCCGCCTCGGCTCCCATCTTCTTCTCCACGGGTACGCCGTCGACCAGTTCGTAGTGATCGCCGCCGTCGGGCAGGTTGATCAGGTCGTCCGGCTCCAGCAGTGCGGTCTGCCCGTCCATCGTTCGCCCTCCCGGTGTCCGTCAGTCTAACCCAACCCCTCACCGCTTACGAGGTGACTTGTGCTCGACCCCATCACCATCCGCTACCCGTCCCGGCCGGCCCGGCGGAGCCTCCTGACCGGCCGCGTCGCCGACCTGTTCGGCCTCTCGCCCGAGGAGCCGCCGCACCCCGTCGCCGAGGGTCTGACGCTCGACATCCGGCCCGGTGACCTCGTCCTCCTGACCGGCCCGAGCGGGTCGGGTAAGTCGTCCGTCCTCCGCGAACTCGGCCGCCGGCTGGGGGCAATCGACGCCAACGCGATCGAGCTGCCGGACGCCCCGCTGATCGACGCGCTGCCGGGGCCGCTCGACGACCGGCTGGCCGCGCTCGCGGGTTGCGGGCTGTCCGAGGCCCGGCTGTTCCCCCGCACCCCGGCCGAGTTGTCCGACGGCCAGCGCTACCGCTTCCGGCTGTGCTACGCGCTGGCGAAGGCGCCCGCCTTCGTCCTGGCCGACGAGTTCACCGCCCTGCTCGACCGACCCCTGGCGAAGGTCGTGGCGTACAACCTACGGAAGCTCGTCGCCCGCACCGGCGTCGGCGTCCTGGCCGCGACCACCCATGACGACATCGCCGACGATCTGGCGCCGGACGTGTGGGTCCGCTGCCACGGCGACGGGCTGTTCGGGGTGGAGCGCCGGGGGTGGAAAAGACGCCCGCTGTCGTTCGCCGACGAGTTCTGGCTGTCCGACGGCGCCCCGGCCGACTGGCCGTACTTCGCTCGGTGGCATTACCGGTCCCACCGGCTCGGGTTCGTCCGCCGGGTGACGGTGCTGTGGCGGGGCGACGCCCCAGCGGGCATCTGCGTGTTCGGGATGCCGGCCGCGTCGCTGGCCCCGCGGACCCGGTTCTTCGGGCTGGCCAACGCCCGCGGCCGGGTCGAGCTGGCCGCCCTCAACGAGCGGCTGTGGTGCCTCCAGCGAGTCGTGCTGCACCCGACCTACCGCGGGGCCGGGGTCGCCGCCGCGTTCGTCCGCCGGGCCTGCGAACTCTGCCCGGTCGACTGGGTCGAGACGCTGACCGCGATGGGCCACGCCAACCCCGTCTTCGAGCGGGCCGGGTTCGCCCGGGTGGGGCCGACCGGCAAGCCCCGCCCGGGCCGGCACGGGGCCTACTCGCCCAGCCGCGCCGCGTTGGACGAAACCCGGTTCGCCGAGCCGGTCTACTACGTCTTCGACAACCGCGGCCGGGCCGCGTATGCTACCGACACCCCCGGGAGGCCGGCCCCATGAAGTCCCTCCGCCACGCCGCGCTCGTCCTGTTCACCGTCCTCGGCATCCCGGCCCTGATCGCCCTGCCGTTCCTGCTGTCGGGCTTCATCGGCCGGCCGTAGCGGTCCCGCCGGCGGGAAGCGGCACCCCGGCCCGGGGAATCCGCCGCCGGCCGGTTGCCGCCCCCGGCCCGCGCCCCGTACCGTTTCCCTGTCCGGCGACACCCCGCCGTCACTCAACCCCCGGGAGGGACGCGCCGTGCCGGCCATCTTCTCCCGCACCGCCGACGGCCGCGCCCGCCAGGTCGCCGTCGGCCTCCTCGTCGCCCTCGGCCTCGTCGCCACCGGCTGGTACTACTACGCCCTGCCGAGCTACACCCGGGTCGGCTACCAGCCCGACCAGCCGGTCCCGTTCAGCCACCGGCAGCACGTCGGCCAGCTCGGCCTCGACTGCACCTACTGCCACACCCGGGTCTTCGACTCGCCCCACGCCAACGTCCCCACGTCGCAGACGTGCATGAACTGCCACAACCCGCGGCAGGCGAACGTGAAGGGGGCCAGCCCGCTCCTCGCACCCGTCCGGGCGAGCTTCGACACCGGCCGGCCGGTCCCCTGGAACCGCGTCCACAAGCTCCCCGAGTACGCCTACTTCAACCACGCCGTCCACGTCAACAAGGGCGTCTCCTGCGTCTCCTGCCACGGCCAAGTCAACGAGATGCAGGTGGTCTGGCACGACCAGGCCCTGACGATGGGCTGGTGCCTGAACTGCCACCACCAGCCCGAGGACAAGCTCCGCCCGGTCTCCGAAGTCACCAACCTGACCTGGGAGCCGACCGGCGGCCAATCCAAAGCCGACATCGGCCGGGCCATCCAGCGCGACCTCCGGGTGAACGCCCCGACCACCTGCCAGGGGTGCCACCGATGACCCCCGGCCGCGAGTTCCCCGGCTACCGCAACGTCTTCGAGAGTGCCGGCGAGGCGGTCCCCGACGACGCCGGCAGCACGCACGCCGACCTCAGCCGGCGGGCGTTCCTGGCCCTGGGGGCGGCCGGCCTCGCGGCCGCGGCCGGGTGCCGCCGGCCCGAACTCCACATCCTCCCGTACTCGGCCGTCCCGGACGACCAAATCGGCACCGTCGTCCCGGGCAAGCCGGCCTTCTACGCCACCTGCCTCCCCCGGCCCGGTGGCGCCCTGCCGATCCTCGCCGAAAGCCACGAAGGCCGGCCCACCAAGATCGAGGGCCATCCCCAACACCCGTGCAGCCGCGGCCGGACCGATGCCTTCGCCCAGGCCGCCATCCACGACCTGTACAGCCCCGACCGGGTGATGTCGGAGCGCTACCCCGGCGTCATGCGGACCGGCGTGTCGCGGTCGTGGGACGAGTTCGACGCCTTCGCCCGGGCCGAGGCCGACCGGCTGCTGAAGGAGAAGGGCAAGGGCTTCGCGGTCCTGGCCGAGGAGCTGAGCTCGCCGGCCGTCCGGTTGATCCGCGCCCACATGGCCGCGGCGATGCCCGAAGCGACGTGGCACACCTACGAGCCGGTCGATTACTCCGAGGCCCGCAAGGGGGCCGAACTCGCCTTCGGGGCTAAGCCGGCCGCCCGCTACAACCTCGATAAGGCCGACCGCATCCTGGCCCTCGACAGCGACTTCCTCGGCCTCGACCCCGACCAGATTCACCACTCCGTCGGCTGGGCCGCCCGCCGCTCGCCCGACGGCCCGATGAGCCGGCTGTACGTCGCCGAGAGCACCTACACCGTCACCGGGACGATGGCCGACCACCGGCTCCGGCTCCCGTCGTCCCAAATCGGCGTCCTGCTCGTTGCCCTGGCGAAGGAACTGGCCGCGGCCCACGCCGACAAGCTCAAGGCCGCGCCGCCTCAACTCGCCGCCGTCGCCACGCCCGGCGTCCACGAGGTCTGGGCGAAGGCGGCCGCCCGTGACCTCGCCGAGAACGCCGGCAAGGCGGTCGTGATCGTCGGCCACCGCCAGCCGGCCTGGGCCCACGCCCTCGGCCACGCGGTCAACGCCGCGCTCGACGCAATGAACGCGGGGGTCGTCGAACTGCGGGACGCCACACCCGCAGCCGGCGACGAGACCATCGCCGACCTCGTCAGGAGCATCGACGCCGGGGCCATCAGCACCCTTCTTATCGTCGGCGGCAACCCCGCCCTGAACGCCCCGGCCGACCTGAACTTCCGGGCCGCCCTCCAAAAGGTCCCCCGCAAGCTCCGGCTCGGCCTCTACCACGACCACACCTCGGAAGTCTGCGACTGGCACCTGCCGCTGGCCCACCCGCTCGAAGGCTGGGGCGACGCCGAGGCCGCCGACGGCACCCTCTGCTGCGTCCAGCCGCTCATCGCCCCCTTGCGGGACGCCCGCACCGCCCTCGAAGTCCTCGCCCTGCTGACCCAGTTCACCTTCCCGGACGGCGACACCAAGCCGACCACCTCGCACCTGATCGCCAAGACGAAGGCCTACGAACTGGTCCGCCGGGCCTTCGCCGACCGGTCCGGCCTCGCCGCGACCGATCCCGCCTTCGACGCCGCGTTCAACCGGTACAAGCAGCTCGGCTACCTACCCGCCGACCAGGACAAGACCGGCCGCAAGCCGAAGCCGGCCGCGGAACTCAAGTTCGACCCCAGCCGGACGGCCGCCGAGATCACGAAGCTCGTCCTCCCGCCGGCCCCGTCGCGGGACGCCATCGAGATCACCTTCGTCCCGGACAACACCCTGTACGACGGCCGGTTCGCCCGCAACCCGTGGCTGCAAGAACTCCCGGACCCGATCACCAAACTCGTCTGGGACAACGCCGCCCTCGTCAGCCCGGCCACCGCCGCCGCCTTCAAGGTCGCGACCAGCGACATCATCCGGCTGATCGTCCGGGGTACGTCGATCGAGCTGCCCGCGTTCGTCCTCCCCGGCCAAGCCGACTGGTCGGTCGCCCTACCGTTCGGCCAAAGCGGCGAGATGCCCGTCCGCCACGTCCCGGACGGCGGCGGGTTCGACGTGTTCCTGCTCCGCCGGTCGGACGCCCTGCACTTCGCCGGCGGCGGCAAGCTCGAACCGGCCGGCCGCCGCTACGACCTCGCCGTCACCCAGGAACACGGCACCATCCCGGAAGGCCGGGACATTATCCACGACCTCACGATCGGCGATTACCGCCATCATCACCACAGCCACGCCGACC
>JAIEQN010000695.1 GCA_019747685.1 Gemmataceae bacterium | reverse complement strand
GGAGCCGGGCGGCCCGCAGCCCGACCGGCCCGGTCCCGCCCAGGATCAGCGACCGGGCGGCCGCCAGGTCGAGGTGCCGGCCGGCCGCCCGGACGGCCGCCGCGGCCGTGGTGTTGGCCCCGTTCGGGTCGAGCAGCACCGACACGCTCATCCCGTATTGCGGGATCAGGTGCTTCTTGACCTCGGCCAGGACGGCCTCGGCGGCGGCCACGTCCGACCCGCCGACGAACAGGGCGGTCCGGTGGAGGTCCTTCGGCCCGCGGGTGAAGATGCACCCGTGGACCAAGGGGGCGGCGTTCTGCGGCGTCACCCCGCCGTAACTGAAGACGTGCTGGGCCCCGGCGTCGACCGCCACCACCCGGTCGAACACGCTCGGCAGCGGGTCGGTGTCGAGCTGGACCAGGATGGTGGGTTTGTCGGACATGGTCGTCCTCGGTCAACGGTCCACAGTCAATTGGTAAAGACCCGAAACCCGAGCCGCCAAGCAGCCCGCCGGCCAGGTTTCCGACAGTTGACAGTGGACCGTTGACGGTTGACGGCGGTCACTCGAACGGGTGCTTGGTGTCCTTCTGGGCGATGATCTGGTCGATCGTCGGGGTCTTCTTCATGGCGTTCTTGATGGCCAGCTTGGTGGCCTCGTAGTTGAACTTGTAGATCCGCTTGTTGTCGTCCGCCTTGGCGTCGATGAACACCCCGCAGACGATCACCCAGTTCTCGGCCTCGGCCTTCGGGATGGTCCCGTCGATGACGCTGTCGGTGACCGCCCGGGCGACGGCGGCCTGGGCCGGCCCGAACATCTGGAGGACCTGCTTCGACCCCTTGATCGTCACCTTGGTGACCATCACGGTGGCCGGCTTGCAGACGATGTTCGGGGAGACGACGGCCAGCAGGTTGGTGTGCCCCTCGGACTGGCGGGCCAGGGCGTTGGCGAACGCCACCCCGACCGGCCCGTCCTTCGGGCCGATCAGGAGGTCGATGTGGGCGACGTTCTTCAGGTCGCCGTCTTCCAGGTACAGCCCTTCGCCGACGAACATGACGGACATGGGGAGGCGCCTCCGGTGCGGGGTGGCGGGTCGGTGGTTCGGCCGATGGCGTAGATGGTAGCCGGGGGCCGGCGGACGGCAACCGGATTCGCCGGCTACCGCCAGAACTGCCACCGCGGGTGCGGCGGCCGGAGGTCGACCCGGCCTCGGGCGAGGTCGAGCGTCAGGACGCGACCGCGGAGGAAGTCGAGGCCGAGTAGGCCGTCGGCCGCGGAGGTCGGGTCGAGCGGCAGCCACAGGAGCGGGTGGTTCGCCGCGACCCGGCCGAACGCCCCGAACCGCGACACCCGGAGGATACCGGTCCGGGCCGATCCGCCGCCGGTCCGGACCGGGTAGTTCCCCCGGGCCTGCGATCGGGCGTAGCCGAGTTGTTCGAGCAACAGGCCGCTCATCGAGGAGTGGGTCGCCCCCGTGTCGAGGGCGAACGAGAACGTCTTGCCGCCCCGCGGACCGGCCACGAACACCGGGACGATGACCAGCCCCTTACGCGGGTCGAACGTGTGCGTCATCCGACCCCTCCCACACGAGCACGTCCTCGTCATCGCCGAACGTGCCGGTGTAGCGGCTGGCGATGTCGAATGGGGTCGGGAGCTGGTTGATCACGGCCAACATCGCCGCCTTATCGCTGCCGTGGTAGATGACATGTCCACCGAACACGACATCCGGGGTTCTCCCCTTCTTCAGCCGGTCGAGTAACACCCACTGGTTCGGGTACAGCTTTTCGATCTCGTCCCACGTGCGGTACGGCTCGCCCATGTGGCACCTCCCGCCGTCATCGTAACCGGCCCGCCGGGCTACCGCCAGAACGGCCACCGCGGCCGGGGCGGGCGGAGGGTGATGACCCCGCCGGCGAAGTCGAGCTTCAGCACCAGCCCGCGGAAGAAGTCCAGCCCGAGCAGGCCGTCGTAGGGGCGGGTCGGGGCGAAGTCGAAGGCGGCCGCCGGGAAGTCGGCCCGGCCGTGCCCGACGGCCAGCAGATGCCGGACCCGGGCCACGGGGGCGGTCGCCCCGGCGGCCAGGCCGTGCATCCGGCGGCGCGGGGCCCCGGGCGGCGTGACGATGCCGGCAGCGGCCGGCGATGTCGCCCGGACGACGGTCCCACTCGCCCCGGTGTCGAGAACGAACCGGACATCGACCGTGCCGGCCGGGCCGGTCAGGTAGCCCGTCAGGTGGATCAGTCGGGCGGCCGGGTCGAACCGGGTCGTCATCGGGCGGCCTCGACCTCGGCCTCGGCACCGGGGATCAGACCGTCTTCGGTCAACTCGCCGACGTACCGGACCGCGAGGTAGGGGTACTGGCCCGGCTTGAGGGCGAGCAGGTGGCGGTCGAACTCGTCCCGGTGGGGGGCGTAGAAGATCACGTACCCGCCCTCGCCGGGGGGCGCCTCCCGCCCGTCCCACGGCCGCCCCTTGTCGATCAGCACCCAGTTCCCGTCGTACCGCTTCTCGATCTCGGCCATCGACTCGTACGTCCGCTCCATGTGGCACCTCCTGCCGTCATCCTACACCACCGCCTCCCGGATCGGGGTGCCCCACGGGACCAGCACCAGCGGCCGGCCGAGGCGGTCGGTGATCTCCAGGTCCGGCGGCACCCCGAGCCGGTCGTAGACCGTCGCCACGATGTCGGCCGGCGTGACCGGGTTCCGCGACGGCCGGGCCCCGATCCGGTCGCTCGCCCCGTGGACGTACCCGGCCTTCAGCCCGCCGCCGGCCAGCATCAGCGAGTAGCAGAAGTTCCAGTGGTCCCGGCCGCCGCCGGCCCCGTTGATCTTCGGGGTCCGGCCGAACTCGCCCATGAAGGCGACCAGGGTACGGCCGAGCAACCCGCGGTCGTGCAGGTCGTCCAGCAGGCTCGACGCCGCCGCGTCGAACTGCGGCAGCAACTCGCCCTTCAGCTTGGTGAAGTTCCCGCCGTGGGTGTCCCAGGTGGCGTTGGCGTCGGGTGCCCACGACACGCACACCACCCGCGTCCCCGCCTCGACCAGCCGGCGGGCCAGCAGTACCGACTGGCCGTAGATGTTCCGGCCGTAGGCATCCCGGACCCGGGCCGGCTCGCGGTCGATCCGCACGGCCTCGCGGACGGCCGCCGAGGTGAGCAGGTCGTAGGCCCTGACCCGGGTGGCGTCCAGGTCGGCCAGGGTGCGGTCGGCGGCGGCCGGGGTGAGCCGCCCGGCCAGCGCCCGCCGGGCGTCGAACCGGGCCGGGTCGATGTCCGGCCCGAGGGTCAGCTCCGGCAGGGCGAAGTTGGGGGCGTTGGGGTCGCGGAGGATGACCAGCGGGTCCCGGGGCTTGCCCAGGAACCCGCCGAAGAACCCCGGCTGGGGCGGGCCGCCGGCCCCCTCCTTGGTGATGAACGGCAGCAGGACGTGCGGCGGGACGGCCCCGGCCGGCGGCCGTTGGACGCCCAGCACCGACCCGATGGCCGGGTGGTCGTCGGGCTTGGCCCCGCCGCCGACCTCGCCGCGGTCGTGGCCGGTGAGCCCGCAGTAGACGGCCGCCGCGTGGGCGTTGTTGACCGAGTGGTGGGCCGACCGGATCAGGGCGGCGTGGTGCATCCGCCGGGCCAGCTTCGGCAGGTGCTCGCCGAACCGAACCCCGGGGACGCTGGTGGGGATGGTGCCGAACTCGCCGCGGACCTCGGCCGGGGCGTCCGGCTTCGGGTCCCACATGTCCAGGTGGCTCGGGCCGCCGTTGAGGAACACGATGACGCAGGCGTCGGCGGCCGCGTCGGTGGTGCGGGACTCGTCGGCCCGGAGGAGGTGGGGCAGGCCGAGGTTGAGGACCGACGCGGCCCCGGCCTGGATCATCCGCCGGCGGGTGACGGCCGGCCCCGGGCAGGGGGGTGGGCGGAGCATGGGCGGCCCTCGGACGGGACGGAGGGAAGGCGGGTAAGATGATTGTCGGGCACACCGGGGGCGGACGCAACCGCGAACCGCCCGACCGGCCCGGGTGGCTCTCATTGATTCCGGGCGCCCGCGCCACCCCACGTCTGAGGAATCCACACTCGACCGGAAGAAACAGCGTCGGACCGACGCCCGACCGCCTACCCGCCCGAGGTTGTTACGGGATTTGTACTTCCGCCGGCTGGAGGACGAACTCGTCGGCCCCCTCCGGCGGGGACGACACCTTGAGCTGCGTCACCTTCCAGCCCGGGTGCTGGATTTGCCCGGTGAACGGCGGCTCGCCGGTGACGTTGCCGACCACCCGCACGGCCGACGGGTCGAACCCCTTCGGGACGGTGACGGTGTCGCCCTCGGTGCCGCCCAGGACTGTTTCGATGACGGCGTATCGCTTCAGGGCGGCTTGGGCGTCCGCATGGACCTTCCGGACCGCGTCCCCGATGGCCTCCGAGCTGGCCCCGGAGATGTCCTCCATCAGGAAGTCCACCAGCCGGCTGTCGGCCTGGAGCAGGGCGAGCATCCGTAGCGCGGCCCCGGACGGCTTTCGCGACCCGAGCGGCTTCACGTCGGCCCCGGCCTCGATCGCCGCCAGCTTCGCCGCGAACGCCGGGTCCCCCTTCGCCCGGTCGGCCAGCGCCCGGCCGCGGGTCGCTTCCGGCGAGGTGTCGGCCCCGGCCGGCTTGAGCAGGTAGCCGACAACCGCCCCGATCACCAGCCCGACCAACCCGCCGATCGCGTATTCCATCGTCGTCACGTCCTGGGAGCGCGGCCGTCCCGGCCGCATCTTCGGTATCCGGTGGGTTATACGCTCGCCGGCACAGGCAGGAATGCCCGTGCCACCGGAAGTCTGGGTGGCACAGGCATTCCTGCCTGTGCCGGGGATCGGGCCGCCATAGAATTGCCGGATGGGGTTGTCCCCGGGGTTGGTCCGCGCCGATGAAGGGGAACGGTTGATGCGGCGGGACGTGCGGGGGCGGGTGGTGCTGGTCACCGGGGCCTCGCGGGGCATCGGCCGGCGGCTGGCCGGGAAGCTGGCCAAGCTCGGCGCAAGGCTGGCCCTGACCGCCCGTTCGGCCGACGACCTGGCCAAGCTGGCCGGCGACCTGCGGGCCGACGGCACGGATGTCGAAGCGTTCCCGGCCGACCTGACCGACCTCGCCGACCGGGAACGGCTGGTTGCCAGTGTGATCGAGCGTTTCGGCGGCTTGGACGTGCTGGTGAATTGTGCCGGGGTGTGTAGTTTCGGCGAGTTCAGCACGTCGTCCGAAGCGATCGCCCGGCGGGTGCTGGAGGTGAACTTCTTCGCCCCGGTGGAGCTGACCCGGCTGTGGCAGCCGCACCTGACCCGGAGTTATGAGGGCGGGCCGGCGGGGTGGCGACCGGCAGTGGTGAACGTGGCCAGCATCTGCGGCCGGTGGGGCATCCCGTCGATGTCCGAACACTGCGCCAGCAAGCACGCCTTCGTCGGGCTGACCGAGGCCCTGCGGGGCGAGTTCGAGCGGTTCGGGATTGACGTTCTGCTGGTGCTGCCGGGTCTGGTACGATCGGACGACCTGAACCGGCACCTGCTCCGCAACGAGGGCAAAATCTACCTCGACTTCGAGGGGGCCCAGCCGTCGGACGAGGTGGCGGATGGCGTGGTGCGGAGCCTGATCCGCAACAAGTCCGAGGCGGCGGTCGGGTGGGTGTCGTGGGGCGTGTGGTGGAGCCGCCGGCTGTTCCCCCGGGCGGTCCGGTTCTTCATGCAGCGGAAGGTCTGGAAGTACGCGGAACGCGAGCGGTCGACCGGATGAGGGTTCAGGATGAGCCGCCCAGTCAAGACGCTCGGTAAAATCGTCCGGGGGAAGTCGGACGCCAACATCGCGTTCGACGACCTCCGGGGGGTGTTGCGACACCTCGGGTTCGACGAGCGGGTGAAGGGGAGCCACCACATCTTCACCCGGGACGACGTGGCCGAGATCATCAATCTCCAGCCGCGGGCCGGGAAGGCGAAGCCGTATCAGGTCGCACAGGTACGGGCCATCGTCTTCCAGTACGGGTTCGCGGACGAGCCGGACGACACACCCATCGACGGGCCTGCACCGCGGGAGGACGACGATGCCGGAGAGTAGCTACGAGGTGATTCTGTACTGGGACAAGAAGGACCAGGCCTACATCGCCCACGTCCCGGAACTGGCCGGGTGCATGGCCGACGGGCCAACTCGGCAGGAGGCGATCGCCGCGGCCGAGGTGGTCATCGGCCAGTGGATCGAGACGGCCAAGGAACTCGGCCGGCCGATCCCAACGCCCCGGGGCCGGCTCATGTACGCCTAGATCGCACGACCATCCATACCGAGCGAGGGTAACCCATGCCCGATGACCAAGTCCTCAACCAAAAGATCGCCGCCTACAAGAACGAAGTTGCGCCCGACCAGCTCGTCGCTCACCAGGAAGCCGCCTTCGCACTGCTGGATGCGTGCGATGACAGCTTCGAGCTCGCGCGCCTGGCGCTGGAAACCGCCATCCAACTCAAGCAGCAAGCCCAAGGGCCGAACCATCAAGGTTAGGGCTGCCGACAACTGAGGGCATCTACGCGCTTACTCCGGAGTAGCCTTGATGTGCGGGATCGCGGGGATGATCGACCTGGCCGGCCGGCGGAGTGCCCCCCGCGGGGCCGTCGCCGCGATGGCCCGGGCGATCGTCCACCGTGGCCCCGACGAGGACGGATTCCTGACCGAAGCCGGCCTCGAACTCGCCAACCGCCGGCTGTCCATCGTCGGCCTCGCCGACGGCCAGCAGCCCATCTCGAACGAGGACGGCTCCGTCTGGACCGTCTTCAACGGCGAGTTCTTCGAGTACCCCGAGAAGCGGGCCGAACTCGAAGCCAAAGGCCACACGTTCCGGACGCACACCGACACCGAACTCATCCCGCACCTGTGGGAAGACTACCGCGAGGGGCTGTTCCCCCACCTTCGCGGGCAGTTCGCGTTCTGCGTCTGGGACAAGCGGACGAACGAGGTCCTCATCGCCCGCGACCGGCCCGGCATCTGCCCGCTCTTCACCACGGTCCGCAAGCACGACGGCACCGACTGGCTCCTGTTCGCCTCGGAGATGAAGGCCCTGTTCGCCTCCGGGCTGGTCGAGCCGAAGGCCGACCCCCGCGGGCTGAACCACGTCTTCACCTTCTTCGCCATGCCCGGGCCGGCCACCGTCTTCGACGGCGTGACCATGCTCCGCCCGGGCCACTTCCTGCACTTCAAGCTCGGGCAGGCCACGCCCGCCGAGGCCCAGCAACAGCGGGCCTACTACCGCGTCGAGTACCCGGACCGCGGCCAGGAAGACTACGGGGCTGACGAACGCCGGGTGGTGGACGACTTCGAGCGGGTCCTGTTCGGGGCGGTCCAGAGGCGGCTGCGGGCCGACGTGCCGGTGGTCTCGTACCTCAGCGGCGGGGTCGATTCGAGCCTGGTGGTGGCGATGGCCAACAAGGCCCTCGGCCGGGCCATCCCGACGTTCACCATCTCCGTCCAGGGCGAGGGGATGAACGAGGAGGCCGAGGCCCTGCGGGTGGCCCGGCACCTCGGCTGCGAGCCGGTGGTCGTGAAGACGGGCCGCGACGAACTCCGCACCGGCTACCCGGAACTCATCTCCGCCGCCGAAATCCCGGTCATCGACACGTCCTGCCTGGGGCTGCTCGAACTGGCCCGGTCGGTGCATCAACACGGCTACAAGGTCGCCCTGACCGGGGAGGGGGCCGACGAGTGGCTGGCCGGGTACTCGTGGTTCAAGATCAACCGGCTGGTCGGGTTCCTCGACCGGCTCCCGGGCCGGCCCGGCGGGCGGCTGCGGAGCCTGTTCCTCCGGCTGAGCGGCCAGCCGCGGTTCCCGTTCCGCCAGTACGAGCACACCCAGCGGCTGCTCGGCGGCCCGAACGGGTGGATGGACCTGTACGGGATGATGAGCCTGAATAAGCTCCGGTTCTTCACGTCCGAACTGAAGGAGCAGGCCCTCGCCCGGTCGCCGTGGGACGACCTCGACCTGCCGGCCGACCTGCACCGCTGGCACCCGTTCAACCGCCAGATGTATCTAGGCGCCCGGATCATGCTGCCGGGCCACCTGCTGGCGTCGAAGGGCGACCGGGTGGCCATGCACTCGTCGGTCGAGACCCGGTATGCGTTCCTGGACGAGGACGTGACCGCGTACATGGCCTCGCTCCACCCGCGGTGGAAGCTCCGCCGCCTGCTGCGGGACAAGTTCATCGAGCGGAAGGTGGCCGAACGCTGGCTGCCGGACGAGGTCGCCTGGCGGCGGAAGATGATGTTCCGGGCGCCGATGGACGCCTTCTTGGACGGGTCAGGGGTCAGGGGTCAGGGGTCGGGAAGGACAGACGGCGCCGGTGCGTGGATCGATCAGGTGTTGTCGGCCGAATCGATCCGGAAGGCCGGGTACTTCGACCCGGCGGCGGTGGCCGCGGCCCGGGCCAAGCTGCCCGGGATGCGCCACGGGGTCGGCCGGACCGGGCTGGAGATGGGCCTGACCGCCGTGACCGCGACGCAGTTGTGGCACCACCTGTACCTGGGCGGCGGGCTGTGCGAGCTACCGGCCCGGGCGCCGGGCGACCCGGCCGCCGCGGCCTGAACGGCCGTGGCTTGTAGGGTGTGTCGAGGCTCGCCGCAGGCGAGGCGAGACGCACCGGGCGATGCGTGGTGCGTCT
>JAIEQN010000045.1 GCA_019747685.1 Gemmataceae bacterium | reverse complement strand
GTGACGACCGGGGCGGCGTCGAGGTTGAACTTCTCGACCTTCGGCGGGTCGGTCCCGAACGGCAGGCTGGGCAGGAGGGTCGAGACCTTGTCCCGCACGTCCTGGGCGGCGATGTCGCCGTTCTTCTCCAGCTTGAACCCGATCACGACGGTGGAGATGCCTTCCTTGGTGGTGCTGCGGAGTTCGTCGATGCCGGAGACGGTGTTAACGGCTTCTTCGACCGGCTTCGTTACCGACGACTCCATCTCCTCGACGCCGGCCCCCTTGAGCGTGGTGGTGACCACGACGACGGGCACGTCGACGTTGGGGAACAGCTCGACCCCGAGCCGGCCGTAGGACGCCAGCCCGAGGACCACCGGCCCGAGGACGAGCATGGCGGTGAACACCGGCCGGCGGATGCAGAAGTCCCAGATGGCCATGTCGTAAAGTCGTAAGGTCGAAAGTCGTAAAGTCGAAACCGGAGGCCCGAAGCGGGGTTAGGTGCCGGGGGCGAGGTATTGCATGAAGCGGCTCAAAAGCCGTGAGACTTCCATCGCCAGTGCGGTGAGTTCGTCGAACTCGGCCGGCGTGAGATAGGCGTTGTCGAGGGCGACGTAAAGTTGGGCGCGGACCTCCCCGGCCGACCCCTTGGCGATCGAGAGGAAGTGCCGGAACTCGCGGTCACCGCCGCCCCGCTCGAAGCCCTCGGCGATGTTCGACATGACCGAGATCACGGCCCGCCGGATTTGATTCCGCAACTCGAAGTCGCGGGCGAATCCCCCGGCGTTGGTCGCCGCGTAGACCCGGTTCGACAACACCCGTGCCTTTTTCCAGGCCTCGATGTCCTCGAACCTTTCGATCTTGGCCATGGCCGTCTCGGGCTGGGGTTTTCGACTTTATGACTTTCGACGTTAAGACTTTACGACCCGCGCACGCGGATCGGTGAGCCGTCCACGAGCTGCGAAAACCCGCTGGTGATGACCTTCGCACCGGGGGGGATGGGCCCGATCACCTCGACCCAGTCCTTGTCCCGCTGGCCGAGCTTGACCTCGACGGCCTTCGCCGTGTCGCCGTCGGCCACGAACACCTTGCTGACCCCGGCGAAGGTGACGACCGCCCCGGGCGGGACGGTCCGCACCCCCGGGTCGGCCCGGGTGGTGATCTCGGCCCGGGCGAACGTCCCCGGCTTGAGCCGGGCCGCCGGGTCGGCGTTCGGGACCGTCACCTCGACCTGGAACGTCCGGGTCTGGGCGTCCACCGTCGGGGCCACCCGGGTCACGACGCCCGACACCGGCCGGTCGGCCGCGTCCACCCGGACGGCCGCCGGCTGGCCGAGCTTGACCTCCCGGGCGAACCGCTCCGGGACCGGCGCCCGCAGCTTCAGGACGTGGTCCACGACCAGCCGGTAGACGTTCTTCTCGGGCATCGCCCGGACCATCTCGCCCTCCCAGACGAACCGCTGGGCGACGGTGTACCGGACCGGGCAGGCGGCCGGGCCGACGGCCGCCGCCCAGGCCGCCCACTCGTCCGGGACGGGGGCGCGGACGGTGGCGTCGGCCAGCCGCTGCCGGGCCTGGTCGAGGGCCACCCGCAGCCGCCGGGCGCCGACCAGGGCGGCCCGCACCTCGGTCCGGGTCTGCCGCAACCCGGCCTCGGCCACCTTGCGTTCGGCCGCCACGACGGCGTAGTCCTCCTTCGCCCCGACCCCCTGGTTGATCAGCCGCTGCTGCTGGTCCACCTTCCGGGATGCCTCCTCCAGGGAGGCCCGGGCCTTGGCCACGGCCGGGACGTTCTCGGTCAGCTTCCCGGGGTCGTCGGCCGGGTCGGGCAGGTCGGCGAGTTCGAGCCGGGCCAGCTCGGCCTCCAGCGCCCGCCGGGCGCCTTCGACCTCCAGCTCGTAATCCCGGGCGTCGAGTTCGAGCAGCACGTCGCCGGGGAAAACCAGGTCGCCGGCATCCCGGAGCACCCGGAGCACCCGGCCGTCCACCTTCGGGGCCAGGGTGATGTCCTTGAACGGGTCGAGGGTGCCGACCACCGGGACCGTCCGGGCCAGGGTGATCGGGTTGACCGGCTGGACCGTAACCGGGACCGGGGCCTGCTCGGCCGGGCCGGTGTCGGCCGGCGGCGGGGCGCAGCCGGCGAGGAGCACGAGGGCGGCCAGGGGTTTGCACCCCTGGCTACGCGCGGTCGCCGCTCCGCGGCTCAAGAGCGGTCTGTCGGCCGGAGCCCCGGAGGGGCGGCAGCCTGTAGCCAGGGGCGTAAGCCCCTGGCGCGCACCCCGGCTCGTCATGATTCACCCCCCGCCCGCCGGGTCCGCTCGGCGTCGGCCAGCATCCCGTTCATCACCACGTCCAGCACGTCCTCGGCCCGGGCGTCCGGGTCGGCCGGGCGGCCCGACAGGAGGTTCGTCAAGATGGTCCCGTAGAGCAAGTCGCCGACGACCGCGAAGAACCGGTCGGCCGGCATCGGCCGGACCCGGCCGGACGCCACCAGCCGATTCCAGAACGCGGCGTGCTTGCACGAGTGCTCGTCGCCCTCCTGGCGGGCGAAGTAAAGCGGCCGGTGGTGGTGCGGGAAGGCGGCCCGCTCCTGGATGAACAGCTCGGCCAGCTCCGGCCGGCGGTGGAAGAACCGGAGGTACGCCCGGACCGCCCGCCGGGTCTGCTCGACCGGGTCGTCGGCCGGGTCGTCGACGATCGCGTCCATCTCGGCGGTCAGCTCGGCCAGCCCCTGCTCGACGGCCGCCAGGAACAGGTCCTTCTTGGTCAGGAAGTAGCGGAAGATGGTGCCGTTGCCGACTCCGAGCCGGTCGGCGATGGCCTGGACCTGGGTGCCGGCGAACCCGCGGGCGGCGAACTCCCGGGCGGCGGTGGCCAGGATTTCAGACCGCCGCCGGGCTTCCAGGTCCGGGTCTTTGGGCCGGCCGGGTTTGCGGGTCGCTTCGGTCATCGCCCGTTCCGAGAGGATAATTGACGGACTGGTCCGTCCGATAAATCATAGCCGGCTGACTGTAGCAATCAACCCGATTTCCGGTCGCCGCCCCCGCCGGTGTATCGACCGTCACCGGGCTGTTGGGTTCACCGCCTCGGGGCCGTATTACTGCGGTTGAGAAGTCCCGTCCGGCGAACGAGAATCGGGAGCCGGTCATTGCGAACGGGATTTGTTCGGCCGCAGTCGGATGTGTCAGGCCGCAAACCGATTCGTCAGGCCCGGGGGGTGTCACCGGCCTGGAACCATTCCGGCGGGACATTCCCGGTTCCCCCCGGCCGCCGGCCGGCTAGAATGGGGGAACCCGCCTGAGAAGGACACCCCGCCGTCATGCCGGTCGATTGGTCCCCGCTGGTCGAGTTCCTCCGCCGCCACGACCGCCCCCTGCTGATGACCCACATCCGGCCGGACGCCGACGGGCTGGGGTCGCAGTTGGCCCTGCACGACGCCCTGACGGCGCTGGGCAAGCGGCCGCGGGTGGCGATCGCCAGCCGGATGCCGCCGCGGTACGACTTCCTCGACCCCGGCCGGAAGCTGATCGAGGACTTCCGGTTCCCCGGCGAGGGGTTCAACGACTGCGACTGCGTGGTGGTGCTGGACACCGGGACGTGGAACCAACTGGGCGACTTCGGGGACTACCTGAAGGCCCACCCGACCAAGCCGCGGGCGGTGGTCGACCACCACCGCACCCAGGACGAGCTGGGCGGGCTGCAGCTGGTGGACGTGACCGCCGAGGCGACCGGCCGGCTAGCGTATGAGGTGATCCGGGCGCTGGGGCTGCCGGTCAGCCGGTCGGCGGCGGATTACCTGTTCATGGCGGTGGCGACGGACACGGGCTGGTTCCGCCACCCGAACACCACCCCGGCCACGTTCGCCCTGGCCGGGGAGCTGACGGCCGCCGGGGCCAACCCGACCCGGCTGTACGAGTTGCTGTACGAGGCGGCCCCGCTGCCCCGGCTGAAGCTGGCCGGGGTGGCCCTGCAGCGGCTGACGGTCCGGCCGAACGGGAAGGTGGCGTACACCGAAATCCTGTTGACCGACTACGCCGCGACCGGGTCGGTGCCGGGCGACACCGAGGACCTGGTCAACTACCCGCGGGCGGTCGAGGGGGTGGAGGTGGCCCTCTTGTTCATCGAGCAGCCCGGCGGGGGGACGAAGGTCAGCTTCCGGTCGCGGGACATGGACGTGTCGAAGCTGGCCGAGCGGCTGGGCGGGGGCGGGCACAAGCTCGCGAGTGGCGCCCGGGTCCACGGCGAGCTGCCGGCCGTCCGGGACGAGGTGATCGCCGCCGTCGAGGCCGCGTTGGTTGGCGTTTGAGAAGACCGGCCCGCAGATGACGCAGACTTCGGCGCAGATGAAGCCGGATCGGAATTGAGAATTTGGTTCGATCGGGTTTCATCTGCGTGCTCTGATCGGCGTCATCAGCGGGCGAGTCTTGGTCGGCCTGCCCGCCCTGCCCGCCGCTCCGCGAGGAGTCCCGTCATGGATACCCCGGCCGCCCGGTTCACCCTCCGGCAGTTGCCGCTCCCGGCCAAGCTGGTGGTCTCGACGTTCCTGCTGGCCGTCGGGGTCGGGTACACGTCGGCGATGGTGCAGCTGCACATGCAGCACGGGGAGCGGGACGGGAACCCCCTGCCCACGCCGAACGACGTGGTGGCGGTGTTCGCCGGGAAGGTGTGGAAGGCGGCCGGCGACCCGGCGGCCCGGAGCCGGCTGGAGGAGATCATCTCCGGCGACCCGGGCGGCGGGTTGACCGCCAAGAACATGGCCCCGGCGTTCTTCGCCCAGGACGACGCCGACTACCGCAAGCAGGCCCAGGACCCGGCCCGCAAGCCGCAGTTGGACGCCGAGCGGAACGGCGAGCGGTGGGCGGTGGTGGCCTGGGTGAAGGCCCCGGACGAGGCCCGGCGGAAGGGGTACGAGGAGGACAACTTCCTCCTCCCGGCCGACCGGGCGAAGGCCCCGGTCTCCCCGGCGTACGCCGACAAGGCCAAGCCGGGGGCGGTGAAGATCAAGCAGCTCCTCCAGGACCGGTGCGTCCGCTGCCACCAGCCGGGCGGGGACAAGGGCGACGTGCCGCTGACCACCTACGAGGAGCTGGCCAAGCACGTGTCGGCGGGGGTGGTCGTCCCGCCCGGCGGCGGGTGGGTCGATTCCGGCCGGCGGATGAGCCTGGAGAAGCTGACCCAATCGACCCACGCCCACCTGCTCAGCTTCGCCATGCTGTTCGCCCTGACCGGGCTGGCGTTCGCCTTCACCAGCTACCCCGGCGTCGTCCGCGGCGTCCTGGGGCCGGCCGTCCTGATCGCCCAGTTCGCGGACGTGTCGCTGTGGTGGCTGGCCCGGCTGCCGGAGCCTTACGGCCCGAACCTGGCCTGGGGGATCATCGCCACCGGCGGGTTGGTCGGGCTCGGCCTCGGCTTCCAGATCGTGCTGACCCTGTTCAACCTGTACGGGCCGAAGGGGAAGGCGGTCCTCGTCGGGCTGTTCCTGTTGGCCGGCGGGGTCGGCGGGCTGCTGTACGTGAGCGTCGTCGCCCCGCACTTGGCGGCCGAGAGGGCGGCCCGGGCCGCGGCCGCCGCCCAGAAGCCGGCCGACGAGGCGAAGCAGAAGCCGGCGGACAACGGGAACGGCGGGCCGCCCGCGCCGGCCGGGCCGAGCCGGCTGGAGCGGCTGTTGACCGGCGAGTACAGCCCGAAGGGGCCGTTCAACGGGAAGAAGGACGGCGGCATGGTTCGGGCGTTCTTCAACAAGGACGACACGTTCGACGAGGAACAGACCGACGAGCGGAAGTCGGAACAGGCCCTGGTGCTGGCCTGGCTGAAGACCGAGCCGGGGGCCCGGAAGGCGGCCTACGAGGCCGACCGGTTCCCGCTCCCGGCCGACCTGGCCGGCAAGCCGTTCCACGCCCAGTTCCGGGCGGACGCGGCCGGGATCAAGGTGAAGACGCTGTTCGACACCCGCTGCGCCGTCTGCCACTCGCCCGGCCGGGACGTGGAGAAGTACCCGCTGGACAGCTACGAGGGGATCGAGAAGTACCTGAAGCCGGAGCCGGCCGGGGCGGCGGGCGACGGGGCCAAGCCGCCGGCCGTCGAGCCGGTCCCGCCGGGGAAGGACTGACCGGCCGGCGAGCGGGGGGCGTCAGCCCCCTGTTTCCGGCGCAACCGGGGGCTGACGCCCCCCGCTCGCCAGGAAGGGGTCGAGGAACGCCTTCGCCTTGCGGGCGGTGTTGACGGCGTCGTGGCTGTGCCGGCTCAGCTCGACGGACACCACGCCGGCGTACCCGGCGGCCCGCAGCCCGGCGAACACGTCGGCGAAGTCCACCTCGCCCTCGCCGAACATCAGGTGGTCGTGGACCCCGGCCCGCATGTCCTCGATGTGGACGTTCCAGAGCACGTCCTTCCACGCCACGAGGTGCTTGCTGACGGGCAGCTCGCCGTTACAGACGAGGTGGCCCACGTCCGCGGTCAGCCCGAAGGCCGGGTGGTTCACCTTCGCGTGCAACTCGGCGAACTTGTCCAGTGTGTCGATGAACATCCCCGGCTCCGGCTCGAACGCCAGCCGGACCTCGTTCGCGGCCGCGAAATCGGCGAGCCGCTTACACCCTTCGGCGAGCCGGGCCATTAGCTCGGCCGGCCGCGCGTCGCCCGTCGGAGCGCCCGACCAAAAGCTCACACAGTACGACTCCAGGTCTCCCCGCCCGGAGTAGGCCACGCAGTCTTCTAGGAACGTGAGCCGCCGTTCGCGGTCGGCCGGTTCGTCGCTCAGCAGGGTCGGCTGGTGCTTGCGGCGTGGGTCGAGGAGGAACCGGGCCCCGGTCTCGACCACGCACCGAAGACCGAGTTCGTGGAGCCGCCGGCCGGAGCCGGTCATCCGACGGGTTACGTCCGGGGCGTAGGGGTCGAGGTGGTGGACATCGAGGGTGAGGGCGACGCCGCCGTAACCCAGTTCGGCGATGATCTCGACGGCGTCGTCGAGCCGGTGGTGGGCGAACCCGTTGGTGTTGTACCCGAGGATCACGGCACGGCCTCGATCACCTCGACCTCCGGCACCTTCTTCCGCAGCTCGTCCTCGAGCGAGGTGATAACGGTCATGATGGTGGCCGGACAGCCGGCGCAGACGCCCCCGAGCCGGACCCGGGCCACCCCGTCCGACACGTCCAGCACCTCGATCTCGGCCCCGTCGAGCAACAGCGCCGGGGCGATGTCGTCCTTCAACGCCGATTCGACCCGGGCCTTGAGGTCGGTCATGACGCCCCCAGTGCGGTCTTTGCCGCCTCCACGTCCCGCCGCAACTGCTCGATCAACTCGTTCACTCCGGCGAACGGCCGGGTGTCCCGCAGCTTGTCCACGAACTCGGCCGCCAGCGGCCGGCCGTACAGGTCGCCGGCGAAGCCGATCAGGTGGACCTCGATCTTGCGGCCGTCTTCGCTGAACGTCGGGTTCGGGCCGACGTTCGCGGCCGCCGGCCACACCACCCCGTCCGCCGTCGCCCGGACCGCGTACACGCCCGTCCCCGGCACCACGGTCGGCACGTCGGCAAGGTTGGCCGTCGGGAAGCCGATCGTCCGGCCCCGCCTCGCTCCGCCGACCACCGTGCCGGCGATCCGGTACGGCCGGCCGAGCAACCCCGCGGCCGCCGCCACGTCGCCCGCCAGCAGGGCCGCCCGCACCCGGCTGCTCGACACCGGCTCGCCGCCGTCGTTGAGCGGCGGCACCTCCTCGAACCCCAGCCCGGCCGCGTCGCACAGCCCCCGCAAGGCGGCCGTGTCTCCGGCCCGGCCCCGGCCGAACCGGAAGTCGTACCCCTCGACCACCGCCCGGGCACCCAGCAGCCGGACCAGCACCCGGGCGACGAACTCCTCGGGCGTCAGCCCGAGGAGTTCGTCCGTCGTCCGCAGCACGACCACCCGGTCGGCCCCGGCGGCGTGCAGGAGGTCGGCCCGGTCGGCGAGGGTGGTCAGCGGCGCCCGGGCCGGGGCGTCCGGGACGAGCACCTGGTACGGCGGCGGGTCGAACGTCACCGCCACCGCCGGCCCGCCGACCTGCTTGGCCCACCGGGCTGCGGCCGCCACAAGTTCCCGGTGCCCGCGGTGGACGCCGTCGAAGTTCCCGACCGTCACCGCCCCGCCGGCGAACCCCGGGGGCGGGTCCGCCGTCCAATCGAGTCCGGTGGTCGGCATACCGGCATGATAGGCCCCGGGGGCCTCGCATCACCGGGACGGTCGTCGGTCCGACCGGGTTGATTGGTTCGGCCGCGGGGTGTGCGGGTTGCCGAACCAAACCAATCAGGACCGGGGGTGGTGGCGCGGGCCGGCGGGTGGTATCGTGACCAACTGGGTCGGCCGGACGGCCGGACGGTCGCCGCCTGGAGTAGTGGGCAGCTGGCAGAAGGCAGTGGGCAGTCGAACTGAATCGGTTGTCACCGCCCACCGCCGGCTGTTCTCTGCCCACTACTCGGGGGGAGGAAAGTCCGGGCTCCGTCGGGCAGGGTGGTGGGTAACGCCCACCCCCGGTAACGGCTCCGGGTCCCGGCCCGGGCCGCCAACGGGCGAGATAGTGCAACAGAAAGATACCGCCGGCCTCGGCCGGTAAGGGTGAAATGGTGCGGGGCCTCGGCCCTTAATGTAAGAGCGCACCAGCGGCCGGGTGACCGGCCGGCTCGGC
>JAIEQN010000594.1 GCA_019747685.1 Gemmataceae bacterium | reverse complement strand
CCCGCCGGCCGGTGGCGGCGTCGAGGACGAAGCAGCGGTCGACGGTGCGGACGACCAGCCGGCGGCCGTCGGGGGAGAGGGCGGCCCCGTGGACCACCCTGTCGGCCAGGAACCGGCCGCCGTCCAGCCGGGCGGCGGCGTACCGCGGGAGGTCGGGGGCGGGCTGGTCCGCGGCCCGAGCCGAGAGCGGGAGCAAGAAGACGAATAGCGATCCGGCTCGTCGCCACACGACGGGCCTTTGGGCGGGGGTGGCGGAGGAATGGTTCGCGTCGGCCGCCGGTCGTGGGCGGCGACCTTCCACCGCTGATACCAGATGGCGGTCTCGGCCGGCCAGTTGCCGGCGGCAGAAGTCCCGGACGTTCGACCCGGACGACCCGAACCGGGCCAGGGTCCGACGCCAGAACTGCTCACACTTTGGGTCGCAGGGGAGGATGCGGGGCACGGCGGGGGCTCCGGGGCGGGTGTCGCATCATACCCCGTAATGTCAACGTGTACCTCGCACGACGGATACGAAATATCTCTAAATGCTGCCCGGCAGCGAGTCTACCCACTCAGCAGCGTGGCCAACCCCAATAAGATATTGATGGTGGTTATAATATAATACATATTTTGTGTCATGATCAGTAATCATAAACTCAATTGGAACTAGATTTCCCAGAAGATTGCGCAAACCACTTATTGAGTTAAATATATATCCTAAATACGTGCCATCGTCACATAGAATCAGTAATATGCATTCGGACTCGACAAAAGACAGCGCGATCTCAACGCCTTGCATCGTTTGACGTGACACATCATCGATGAAGGACTCCCATATAAACGAGGTCGGCATACCATCGGTATATTTATATTTTATTGTGTCTATAATATTATTAACATAACAACTAGTTAACTCGTTGCATACAATGCCATGGCTCGCGATTAACTTATTGACAAGTTTTCTGATCATATTATTATATCTATAAGCGTGTACGTCGTCGAGAATGATATGCCCTACTTGACCGCCTTTGCCGCCCTTTCGCCATCCCACATGAGGCGCATCGGGTCCATTCTTAAGGTGTGCCCAGTCGACGTTGACTTCGGCACCCGAACTGTGTCGCCATTGTACCGGAACGGTCTTACCGTACGAACTCTTGGCCCTCCTGACTACCTCAAATTCACCTCGCGGTAAACCGGTCTTCTTGAACGCCTCATCGAGGGCCTGAAAAACCGTCTTGCCTTCGCCACGCCAATCCAGGTCGATTTCCTTGATTTTATACTGCATCGGCGGCTTTGCGACGCCGAAGGTCTTCGATGACTGGTACAGCTCTGCCCGTAAAGCTGCTCCTTCAAGCTCGATTCCGTCCTTCAAAATGGCGCCTCGGACAACTTTGATGCCCCTACCTGCCAAGTGCGCTGTAAATTGTGCGACTTTGCCACCGGCATACTGCGTAATCAGTTCTTGCCCGACGTGTGCGGCCAGACCACGTAACAGTGTCGCACCGGCAACACCGGCCGCTGCATAGGTTTGTCCTTCCCAGGTACCCTCGGACTCTGCCTGCATTTCTCCCTGGCGTCCATACAGCCACTCTGGCGTACCGGGAACAGGCGCTGGAGGTTTCTTCGGGTCGATCGCGTTGTCCTTGAACCACCGGACCATTGCCGCCCCATCGTCCCACCACTCGCCGGCGTGTTCCTTCACCTTCTCCAACTGGACCAGGTTTCCGCCCACTCGGACGAACTGCTCAACCTGCCCGGCGTCGTTCCGGACGTTAACGATCGGCCCTAGGAAGATGTTCCGGTCGTCCTTCCAAAGCGTGATGGTGTAATCCCGGTGATAATACAGGGCCTCGCCACTCCCGGGTGCGGGACCCGGGGCGATGAACGTGTAATCCGCGAGCCCGGACGGGTCGGTGGCGTCGGTCGGCCCGTTGCCGGTGAAGGCGTACAGGTTGGGGTCGCCGGCGGCGTACCCGATCGGGTCGGGGGCGGTGAACCGCCCCAGGTCCGGATCGTACCACCGGTTGCGGGCGTCGGACAGCCCGGTCTGGTCGGACCGCCGCAGCCCCTGGAACAGGTACTGCCAGCCGTAGTCCGACCCGTCGCTATCGACGGTCCAGTCCGGGTCCAGCACGTCCGCCGCCCCGAACGGGTCGTACCGGAACCGCTCGACCACCACCGCCGCCCCGTCCACCACGGCGACCAGGGCGGTGACGTTCCAGTTGGCGTCCTGCTGGGCCCACAGCCGCTCCGGCAGGGCCGCCGCCAGCACGGCCGCCGACCCCCGCCGTCGGCCGCCAGCCCGTCCGCGACCACCCCGCCCGCGGCCCACCCCTCGGCCGCCTCGTCCCAGACCACCTCCTCGGCCACCTCCTCCGCGGCCACCTCCGCCACCTCGTCCGCGGCCACCTCCCCGGCGGCCGCCGCCTCCTCGGCCATCGCAGCCGCCCCCGCGGCGTCCCGGTCCCGCAGGACCGGGGCGTCCGGGTAGACCGGCGACCACACGTACCGGGCGGTCGTCGCCCCCCCGACCCGCTCCTCCACCACCTGCCACCCGGCCGAGTAGTACAGGTCGGTGGTGGTCGTGCCGGCCGTCTCGGTCACCCGCCGGCCCGCCCCGTCGTACTTGTACGACTCCAGGGTCGCCCCGCCGACCGCCTTGACCGCCACCAGCCGGCCCCACCCGTCGTACACGAGCGGCCGGCCGGCCTCGTCCCCGGTCATCCGCCCGGCCCCGTCGTACGCCGGGGCGGCCGCCCCGACGACCGCGGTCACCTCGTTCTGCCGGTTCGCCGTCCGGCCCGCCGACACCCCGTTGGTGGCCACCCCGTCCCAGTTCCCGGCCGCGTCGTGGTCCCACCCCAGGGTCCGGGCCGGGGTGCCCACGACCCCGTCCTTGGCCGCGTTCAGCGTCCCCCGGGCGAACGACACCAGCCGGCCCAGCCCGTCCACCCCGTACAGCTCCCCGGACGCCGGGTTGAGCGGGGCGTCCCGGTACTTCCGGTTCCCGTCCCGGTCGTACCCGTACCCGAACCGGTCCGTCTCGCCCGCGGCCGCGGTCTTGATCCACCGCTGGTCCACCACCCGGCCGAACCGGTCCAGCCCGGCGTACTGGTCCCCGCCGTCCCCGTCCCCCTCGGACCCCTGCTTCAGGAAGGTCAGGGCCACCCCCGGCGTCGGGTAGGTCCGCTCGACCACCGCCCCCAGCCCGAGGTAGGCGTACGAGTCGACCGGGCCGCCCGGGTCGGTCCGGGCGACCAGCCGGCCGACCCGGTCGTCCGGCCCGCCGGTCGACCCGTACTCGCTCGCCAGGGCGTACCCGTCCGGGTAGGTGACGGAGGTCGGCCGGCTGTGGTTCGCCCCGCCGGCCATCGCCGAGTAGGCGTAGGCGACCTTCGGGGTGCTGAAGCCGATCGCCCCGGCGTGGGCCTGCCAGTCGGCGGTCAACTGGCCGAGGCCGTTGTAGTCCCGCTTCACCTGGTTCACCACCGACCCGCCGGACGCCGCGTTGTAGCTGGTCACCAGGTACGGGTTGCCCTGCCCGTCGTAGGCGGTGGCGACCCGGCGGACGGCCCCGTCCACCCCGGCCCCCAGGGTGGTGACCGCGTCGGCCGTCACCCGCCCGAGCACGTCGTAGGTGTAGGTGTGGGCGGTCAGGGTCCGGTCGGTCCGGGTGACCGGCTGGCCGAGGGCGTTGACGGTGCCGGTGTCCTCCTGGGCGGCGCTGGCCGCCCCGGTGGTCGGGTCCGGCCACCGGGTCGCCCGCACCAGGTCGTTCGACTCGACCCCGCTCCCGCCGGCGGCCGTCACCCCGTACACCCACCCGGTCGTCTGCACCCCGCCGCCGGTCAGCCGGAGGGTCATCGCCGTCATCCCGGCCCCGTTGTACTGGTACTCGGTGGTCTTGTCGTCGGCGTCCGAGACGACCCCGTCCACGAAGTTCTCGACCACCCGGGCCGGCCGCCCGAGGGCGTCGGAGGTGGTCCGGGTGACCAGCCCCTTCGGGTCGGTCGCGTCCCGCACCCGCCCGTCCGCGCCGTAGGTCCAGCTACCGACCAGGACGGTGTCGGACCGGGACGGGGGGGAGGACGGCCAACTGTAGACGGTCCCCGGGCTGGTCCCGATGTCCACCGCCGCGACCGCCCGGCCGGCGGGGTCGTAGTAGTACCCGGCGTAGCTCACCCGGGCCTTCGGGCCGGTCGTCGGGGTGCCGAGCGGGCCGGTCCCGGTCGCGTCGTGGAACCGCGCCCGGGTCTCCACCTCCTTCACGTTCCCGTCCGCGTCGTACACGTACGCGGCCTGCTCGAACACCACGTCCCCGGCGACGGTCAGGGCGTCGGCGTGGGCGATGTCCCCGCCGCCGTCGGTGGTGTACGCCGCCGCGACCCGGCCGGCCCCGTCGTAGGCCGTCTTGGTGACCAGCCCGCCCGGGGCGAGCGTCTTGACCGCGTACCCGCGGGCGTCGTACCAGGCGTCGGCCTTCAGGCTCGCCCCGACCGCCCCGGTGGCCGGGTCGACGCTGGACACCTCCGACCGGTAGACCCGGCCCAGCTCGTCGTAGCTGGCGGCCGACTGGGCCCGGAGCTTCCCGCCCGCCGGGGCGTCCGGCACCCCGCTGGTGACGGTCACCGCCACGGCGTCCCCGTCGTACACCCGGGTCTTGGTCACCCCCCCGAGGTTGTCGTAGTCCAGGTAGGTGATGGGGCGGTTGACGGTGGTCGCCTCGGACGCCTCCACCCCGGCCTTGGTCAGGACCGGCCGGCCCCGCCAGTCGTACCAGGTCTGGGTCACCCGGGCCGGGGCCCCCAGCCCCGGGAACGCGGTCGCCTTGGTCAGGAGCCCGTCCCCGGTCCCGCCGGCGTCGTACTCCCACTCCCCGACCTTGACCAGGTTGGTCCCGGTGGTATTCGACGGCGACCAGGTGCCGCTGGTCGGGGCGTCGTCCGTCCCGACCCAGGCCGAGACCGCCCGGCCGAGCCCGTCGTACACGGTCCGGGTGACGGTGCCCTGGGGGGTGACGGACCGGTCGGCCCGGCCGCGGGCGTCGTACCCGGTCCGGGCCCGGTAGAAGTTCGTCCCCTCGGCCCCGAGGGCGATCCCGGCCGTGTACGTCAGCCCGGCCAGGTCGAAGTAGTCGTCCGCCGACTCGACCCGGCCGGCCCTGTCCCGGTATGCCCGGGACACCGACCGGAGGCCGGAGACGGCCTCCCCGCCGGTCGGCCGGCCGCCGCCGTCCAGGGCCGGGGCCGCCGACATGGTCAGGGTCTCGGCGTACCCCCGGCCGCGGTCGTCCCGGACCAGCACGGTCGGCGGCCGGTCCGGGGTGTCGGCCACCCACCCGGCGTACGTCCGGGCCTCGTGGGCCGGGTCGTTGTACACGGTGAACGCCACCCGCCCGGCCGGGGAGGTGGCCTTGGTGGTCCGGCCGAGGGCGTCCACCTCGGCCGCCGCCGTCAGGTGCTTGCCGCCCCCGGCCGGGGTCGTCCACCCGGCCGGCAGCCCGGTGAACCCCGAGCCCAGGGTGTTCACGTCGGCGATCGTCTTGGTGACCGCCCCGGTGGCCGGGTCGTACTCGGTGTAGTGCAGGAACCCGCCGGCGTCCTTGGCCCAGACCGGCCGGCCCCAGGCGTCCAACACGGTGGTGCCGGACGTGGCCGTCCCCGGCCCGTTCTGGGCGGCGGTGACGGCCGGGAGGGTGGCGGTGGCGGACGCCGGCCGGGCGGTGCTGCCCTGCCAGGTGTACGTCGTGGTGGTCGTCTGCCCGCCGGTCCCGTTGTCGTTCCGGTAGGCGGTCCCGGCCGCCGGGAAGAAGAACCCGACCCCCCCGGCCGTCCGCCGGATGTAGGTCTGCGCCCCCTGCGGCACGTCGGCCCCCAGCTCGCCCCGGCGGAGGTCGGTCCGCTTCCAGTACCCGGCCGCGTCCCCGGCCGCCGTGTCGGTCGCGGTGGTGGTCCCGGCGTAGGTGTACCAAGTCACCAGCCCGGCCGCGTCGGCCAGGAACTGGGCGTTCGTGCCCACGTAGTTGACCAGGTCGGGGGTCGCCTCGGTGGCCCCGGTGACGGCCGACGGGGCGGCCGCCAGGACCACCCGCCCCTGGGCGTCGTACCTGGAGTACGACCGCCAGACGAGCGAGGTCCCGGCCGTCCGGGCCTCGGACAGCATGGCCTGGCCGTAGGCGTTGGTGTAGACGGTGGCGGTGTCCCCGCCGGGCAGGGTCTCGACCGTCCTGGTCGCCCACGAGTTCGTCCCGGCCGGGTTGCCGCTGGCCGTGTAGGCGAACGACACCGCCCCGCGGCCGGCGGAGGTCTCGGTGGCCACCCGCCGCCGGGCGTCGTAGGTGAACGCCCGGTCGGCGTACGGGGCGAGCAGGGCGTCGGGGTGGACCCCCGGGTTGGCCCCGTGGTCGTACACCAGCCGGGCGTAGGCCGACCCGCCGAAGGCGGCCTTCAGCCCGCCGGCGTACCCGCCCGCGTCCCCCGGCTTGAAGTACCGGTAGTACGAGGTGTTGAGGGCCGGGCCGGCCGCGTCCCCGGCCCGGACGGTGGCCGTCTTCAGGTCCCCCAGGTTGCCGTGGTCCTCGGCCGCCCCGTAGTAGGCGTAGGTGGCCGACCGGACCGGGGTGTAGGCCCCGGCCCCGACCTTGCGGCGGAGGGTGACCGACTCCAGCAGCCCGGGGTTCGGGTCGCCCAGGGACAGGTAGGCGTACAGCAGCGACTCGGTGACGCCCCCGGCCAACCGGGTCACCTCGGTGAGCGCCCCGTTGGCCGGGTTGTAGGCGAGCGTCACCGGGTTCCCGGCCGGGTCGGCGTACCCCTTCAGGGCCCCCCGCTGGGCCTCCGGGAGGGCGGCCGAGAAGTCGTAGAACCGGGTCACCCCGCCGAGGGTGTCGGTCAGCACGTACTGGGCGTTGGCCGCGTCGTAGACGAGCTTGTCCCGGCCGAACAGCCGCTCCGTCCAGACGCCGCCGGCCAGGTCGAACCAGTCGGCCCGGGTGCCGTCCCGGACGACCGCCAGGGCGGCCCCGCCGGGCTTCGGGACGAGGAACGGCTGGTGGGGGTTGACCACCCCGTTGCCGTTGACGTTCCGCGGGGCGTAGCCCGGGCGGTTGGTCCACGGCCGGGCGTGCCCCCAGCCGATCCCGTAGCCGTCGGACCACAGGTCGGTCTCGGCTGCGGCCACCGCCCCGTCGGCGTACCGGACCCCGCCGCTGGAGGCCGCCGGCCCGCCCCCACCGGCCCCGGCCGCCGCCCCGCCCAGCGAACTACTGGCCCCACCCGTCCACTCGGGCGGGGACACGAACAGCGGCTCGACCGGGACGGTGGCGGTGGCCGTCAGCGGCCCGCCGGTCCCGGTGTACCCCTGGTCGTCGACGGTGACGGTGAGCGTAACCAGGCGGTAGTCGTTAAGCGGGGTGATGTACGCGAGGCCGGCCAGGGCGGCGTTGAGGCTGGTCAGGGTGCCGGTGGCGACGATGGTCGGGTCGGCCGTCCCGTCGCCGGTCAGGAACGTCAGGCCGGCGGTGGTGCTGAGGGTGAGGGTGCCGGCGTCGGCCGCCAGGGTCAGCTTGACCGGGTTGGCCCCGGCGTCCGGGTCGGCCACCGCCACCGCGTTCCCGTTGCCCGCCGAGAAGGTCAGCGTCCCGCCCGAGTCGGTCACCTGCCCGCCTGGGACGGTGACGGACGGGGGCTGGTTCAGGAACTGGACCGTAACGGTGGCGGTGGCAGTGAGCGGCCCGCCGGTTCCCGTGTTCCCTTGGTCGTCGACCGTGACGGTGATGGTTGCCGACGCATATGCCCCGGTCGGCCGGCTATAGGTGAGGCCGGCCAGGGCGGCGTTCAGGCTGGCCAGAGTGCCGGTGAACGTCATCGTCGGGTCGGCCGTCCCGTCCCCGGTGATGAACGTCAAGCCGGCGGTGGTGGCGAGGGTAAGGGTGCCGGCGTCGGCCGCCAAGGTCAGCTTGACCGCCGCCGACCCGGCGTCCGGGTCGGCCACGGTGATCGGGTTGCCATTGGCGGCCGAGAAGGTGAGGGTCCCCGCGGTGGTCTGTGGTCCTGGGGCCGAAACCGTCGGCGCCTGGTTGGCCCCGGTCCCTGGCGGCGTGAACGGACCGGTCGTAAACACCCCGGTCGACGAGCCATCCTGAAAGTCGCTATACCAGGCGACGATGAACGCCCCGCCTGTGGATGCCGCTACGACCGGCCACCCTTGGCTTCCAGTGGTATAGACGTTGACCTGAAACTCGCTCCCCTGGGCCACCCCCGCGGCCGAGAACCGCTGGGCGTACACCCCCGTGCCCCACCCATCTTGGAGGGCGCCGTTGCTCATCCAGGTGACGAGGAAACCCCCGCCGGCGTCCGTTGCCACGTCCGGTCCGTGTTGGTAGCCCGTGGTGTAGGTGTTGACCCGGAACTCGGTCCCCTGGGTCGCCCCCGCCGACGAGTACCGCTGGGCATAAATGCCATACCCGCCACCGTCCTGAGAGCTTGTCCAAAATGCATGATGTTTAGCGCCGGAGCCGTCGGACCATGAGGTGGGTCCTGGCGACCTTGATG
>JAIEQN010000035.1 GCA_019747685.1 Gemmataceae bacterium | reverse complement strand
CCCATCATCGGCAGGAAGGCGATCATGTTCAGCCGGACGGTCAGGGTGGTGGCCCCGAGGGCGGCCGCCCCGAGCCGGCCGACGAGCTGGGTGAACAGGTGGAACACCAGCACGTCCAGGAACACCTGCATCCCGGCCGGGCCGCCGTACTTCATCAGCCGGCCGAACAGCTCCCGCTCGAACCGCCACCCGGCCCCGGTGTTGAACTCGGCCCGGTACTTCTTGCCGAGGAACAGCGCCAGCCCGAACAGGGCGCTGGCCCAACTCCCGGCCACCGTCGCCCACCCGGCCCCCGCGATGCCCAGCTCCGGGAAGCCCCACCGGCCGAAGACGAGGAGGAGGGCCAGGCAAATGTTCACCGCCGTCCCGAACCCCTCGATGCCCAGCACCGTCCACGTCTGCCCGCGGCCGGAGAAGAACCCGTTGACCGCGTGCATGACGAGCATCGGCAGGGCGGCGAACGCCAGGCAGTGGAGGTAGGCGGTTTCGAGCGGCTGGATTTCCGCCGGGTGCCCGCCGAGGGCGATCAGGAACGGGGCGGCCGGGGCGACCAGCATGAACAGGGTGCCGGCCACGACGGCGAAGTAGATGCCCTGCCAGACGGCCGGGCCGACCCGGTGCGGCCGCCCGGCCCCGGTGTACTGGGCGACGAAGGTGGACGTGTACCCGGCCGTCACCGACAGGAACCCGAACCCCAGCCAGTACCACATGACCGCCGGGAACGAGGCGGTCATCTCGTCCTTGTTGTGCCACGACAGGAGTAGGGTGTCGACGAACACCTGCACCGTCATGAAGCTCTGGCTGAGGATCAGCGGCAGGGCCAGCCCGAGCAGCTCCCGGCTGCCGCCGTGGGGCACGGCCGGGTCGGGGGCGGGGACGGTCGGCGGGTGGGCGGCCAGCTCGGGGGCGAGGGCGGGGTCGGAGGGCGGGATGAGGGCGTCCGTGCCTTCGGTCTTTAATTCCGCATTCCGCATTCCGAACTCCGCATTTACCGAAGGAGCCAGACGTTCCGGAACTGGACCGGGTGGCCGTGGTCCTGCAGGAGGATCGGGCCGGGGGTGGCCGGGTCGCCGCCGAGGCCGGCCGTCGTGTTATCGACCGGGATGGCCACGTCCTTGTGGATCGCCACCCCGTTATGAGCCACCGACATCCGGGCGGGTTCGGTCTTCTTGCCGTTTTCGAACTTCGGGGCGGTGAAGGTGATGTCGTAGCTCTGCCAGACGGTCGGGGCCTTGCAGGCATTCTCCTTCGGGGCGGCGACGCCGTAGATCGCCCCGCAGTCGTTCTTGCCGCTGGTTAGCCCATAGCTGTCCAGGACTTGCACCTCGTACCGGCCCTGGAGGTAGACCCCGCTGTTGCCCCGGCCCTGGCCCTTCCCCTCGGCCTCGTAGGGCACCCGGAACTCGACGTGCAGTTTGAACGATCCGCCGAACTTCTCCTTCGTCACGATGTCGCCGTGGCCCTTGACGCCCTCCATCACCCCGTCCCGGAGGGTCCACTTGACCTCGCCGCCGTCCCGCTTCTCCCACTGGGAGAAGTCCTTGCCGTCGAACAACACGACCGCCCCCTTCGGCGGCGGGGTCGATCCGGCGTCCTTCAGGTCCTCCGGCTTGGCGGCCTTGAAGTCGGCGGGCAGCGTCCACGGGTCGGCGGCGACGGCGGCCGACGCCACAACCATAACGAGGATACCGGCGAGCGTGCGCATGGGAAGGTCCGTAGGGGGAGGATGGTGTCTCAGAACCCAGGCCTTCGACCTGGGTCCGTGTTCGGGTCTACTTCACCAGCCACTCGACGACCTTGGCGTCGTCGAGCTTCTCGGCCGAGCGGGCGAGTTTGTCGGCCGCCCCGGCGGCCGCGTAGGCGGCCTGGGGGAGCTTACCGGTGCCGGTCCCGGCGTGGTTGTGGACCAGCACCTCGCCCGGGGCGCACAGGGCCAGGAACGCCCCCAGCCCGCCGTACTTGACCGCCCCGGGGAGCATCATCGGGTCGGCCGGGTCCTTGATGTCCTCGAACCGGAACCGGTTCAGGTCGGCGGCCAGCTTCGCCACCTTGTCCCCGGCCAGGGCCTTGGCCAACACCGCCACCGGCCCCATCTCGCCCCAGCCGACGAGGTCGACGCGCACGGGCTTGCCGTCGATCGATGTCCGGGCGTGCTCCGCGGCGGTGAACACGTCCCGCACCCGGCTCGCCAGGAGGCTCGGGTTGTACCCGTAGACGTACCCGGCGTAGGCCGGGTCGCCCTTCGGCTCGGCCGGGAACAGCGGCCGGCCGACCATCTCGCCGGTCCCGAGTACGTCGATCGCCAGCACCCCGACCCCGGCCGCGAGCAGGCCCGCCGCCGCCGGGGCGAGCTTGCCGTCCGCGAACAGGCTCGCCTTCCCGGCCGGGTGAACCCACACCGCCGTCCGGCCGGACGGAGTCTTCGGCAGGAGGTGGACGAACGGGACGGACAGGTAGTCCCGCCCGGCCGGGTCGGGGGCGCCCTCGGGGCCGGGGCGGAGGATTTGCCCGATGTGGCCTTTCAGCCCGCGGACGCCACCCGGGAACTCGGCGTTCCGGTCGCTGTAGGTGGCGTGCCACATCCCGGGGGCGGGCGGCTGGCTGTGACACATCACCCGCAGGGCGGTGCCGACGACCCGCTTGAACTCCTCCAGGGATTTGGCGTCCGTCGGGGCGAGTTTGGCCATCCGCTCGTCGGACGCCTTCGCCAGCGCCGCCCGCAGGCCCTTCGCGTCCAGCTCGTCCTTCGGCCGGGGGTGCTGCTCGTCGTACACCCGCAGCTTCTCCGGCGGGGTCGGCTCGAACGCCGGCTCCCCGACCTCCCCGTCCTTCCCCCGGAGGTGCTTCATGAACCAGGCGTACATGAACCGCCGGGCGTGGACGTTGTACTGGTGGTCGTACTCCAGCCAGGCCCGGGCCGCGACCTGGTCCTCGGCCCCGTACAGCTTGTAGAGCTGCTTCAGCTCCGGGAACCCCTTGGTCATCAACTCCTTGGTCCAGTCGTTGGCCGCCGAGAGGGCCAGCGGCTTCGGGGCGAACGTCCCGATGATCTCCACGTTCCCGGTCCCGACCCGCAGGCCGGAGCAGTTCTCGCACACGCACCCGCCCTGCATCCCGGTCGAGACCATGACGGCCGGGAAGGCGGCCGCCAGCCGGTCGTCCAGGGCGGCGGTGATGAACGTCTGGGTGCCCCCGCCGCTGGCCCCGGTCATGCCGACGCGGTTCGGGTCCACGTCGGGCAGGGAGAGCAGGAAGTCGAGGGCCCGGAGGCTGTTCCAAGTCTGGAGGCCCATCGCGCTTTGCAGCCGGAGTTCCCCGGCCGCGTCGGCGAACCCGGCCGCGTGCGGCAGGGCGGTGCTGTCGGCCACCCCGACCATGTCGTACTGGAAGACGACGAACCCGAGCCGGGCCAGGGTGACGGGGATGGCCTGCATGAAGAACCGGCCGCGGGCCAGGTCCGGCTCGCCGCCGCTCTTCACGTCCCGGGCCGCGGCCTTCTCCCCGGCGTCGTGGAGCCGGCCGTCCTTCCAGTGCCCGTGGGCGAACAGGACGCCGGGGAGCTTCTGGGCGAGCGGGGGGCGTGAGCCCCCTGTTTCCGACGGCAGCGGGCGGTAGAGGTTGCCGCTGACGTAGTGCCCCGGGGTCGAGGCGAGGAAGACCTTCTCGATGGTGTACCCGTCGCGGTCCGTTTTGCCGTGGACGACGGGGTTGAGCGGCGTCTTCTCCGGCAGCGGCCACAGCCCGTTGGCCACCAGGATTTGCTCGCGGAGTTCCTTCTTGCGGGCCTCCCACGCCTCCTTCGTCTTCGGCACGACGAACGGGAAGTAGTCGTCGAGCGTCTTCGGCGGCCCGAGCCGGGCGTCGGTCGGCTTCTTCCCGCCGGTGAACACCGCCGTCGGGTCGGCGTCGTCCGCCGCGACGGCGAGCCGGGGGAGTATGCCCCCGGGTGCCAGGGAAACCAGCGGCAGGGCCAGGGCGTCGCGGCGGGTCATCATGGGGAGGCTCCAGGCGGGTTCGGCAGACCCCTCCCCGGTGGCGAGCCGGGGTGCCGGCGAGCCGGGGTGCTGGCGAGCCGGGGTGCTGGCGAGCCGGGAGCGTGAGCGACCGGAGGACTCGACGCCGGTCGCTCACGCTCCCGGCTCGCCGGGTCACGCTCCCGGCTCGCCGCCGGGGGCCCGGGGGGAGGGGTCTTCGCAGCCCCGACATTACGCCCGCGGAGGCCCGCCGTCAACCGCCGGGGTTGACCGCCCCCCGGGGGCGACTTACGATTGCGGGTGCCTGCCATCATCGGGCGGCCGCGCCCGTTCCGACCCTCCCCGGGTTCATGCCCGGGGCTCGCCAAGTCCGAGTGCCCCATGCGCCGGCTCGTGTTCGGCCCCGCCGTGTTGGCCGGGTGTGCCCTCGCCGCCGTCGCCCAGCAGCCGCCCCCGCCGGGCCTGCCCTCGCCCCGCGTCAACCACGCCTTCCCGGCCGGGGCCAAGGCCGGCACGACGGCCGATGTCACCGTCGCCGGGTTCGACCTCGACGAGCCGACCGGGCTGCTCTTTTCCCATCCCGGCATCACCGGCGAGTACCTGCCGCCGAAGGAGGCCCCGCCCGACCCGAAGAAGAAGGACGCCCCGCCGCCGAAGAAGCGGGCCCCGACCGACCCGCAGCAGTTCAAGGTGACGGTCAAGCCGGACGTGCCGCCGGGCACCTACGACCTGCGGCTGGTCGGCAAGTGGGGCGTCAGCAACCCCCGGGCGTTCGTCGTCGGCGACCGGCCGGAGGTGAACGAGAAGGAGCCGAACAACGACGTGCCCGAGGCCCAGCGGGTCGAGCCGGGCACCACCGTCAACGGCGTGATCGCCAACAGCACCGACGTGGACTACGCGGTCTTCCCGGCCAAGAAGGGGCAGCGGGTGGTGCTGGCCTGCCTGGCGTCGTCGGTCGACAGCCCGGCCCGGCCGGTGGTCGAGGTGTTCGAGCCGTCCGGCCGGAAGCTGGCCGCCGCCCGCGGGTCCCGGGACGCCGACGCGGTCGCCGACTTCGTCGCCCCGGCCGACGGCGACTACCTGTGCCGGGTGTCGGCCGTCGCCTACCAGTCCGGCGGGGCGGACCACGTCTACCGGCTGACGATCGGCACCGGCCCGTGGCTCGACGGCGTCTTCCCGCCGGCCGTCGAGCCGGGCATGCCGACGGAGGTGACGCTCTACGGCCGGAACCTGCCGGGCGGGCAGCCGTCGCCGTTCGCCCTCGACGGCCGGCCGCTGGAGCAGGCCACCGTGACCGTCACCCCGCCGGCCGACGCCGCGGCCAAGCTCGTCGTCCGCGACCGCATCGAGCCGGCGACGGCCCTGCAGGACGGGTTCGAGTACCGCGTCACCGGCTCGGGCGGCGCCTCCAACCCGGTGACGATCTACCTCGCCCGGGAGAAGCCGGTGCTGAAGGCGGGCTCCGGCGGGGCCAAGCCGGACGCGGCCCAGGCGGTGACGGCCCCGTGCGAAGTTCAAGGGCTGCTCCACCGCCGGGGTGGCCGGGACTGGTACCGGTTCGACGGCAAGAAGGGCGAGCCGGTGGTGGTCGAGCTGGCCGGCGAGCGGATCGGCAGCCCGGCCGACTTCGTCTTCACCGTCCACGGCGGGGCGGCCCCGTTCGCCATGACCGGCGGCGAGCAGGACGACGACCCCGACACCCTCCACCCGACCAGCTTCTACACGAAGTCCGCCGACCCGGCCCCCTTCCGGTACGTCCCGCAAGCCGACGGGCCGTTCCTGGTCGCCGTCGGCTGCCGGGAGTCGTCGTTCCTCGTCGGCCCGCCGACCGCGTACCGGCTGCGGGTCGGGCCGCCGAAGCCCGACTTCCGGGCCGTCGTCGTCCCTTACGGGAAGGGCTACCAGACCGGCTCGGCCGGCCACCCGGCCGGGTCCGAGGCGTTCGAGGTGTACGTCCACCGGACCGACGGGTTCGCCGGCCCGGTGACGGTGACGGCCAAGGACCTGCCGGCCGGCGTGACCGCGAAGCCGGTGGTGATCGGCCCGGCCGTCCGGTGGGGGACGCTGGTCCTGAGCATCGGCCCGGACGCGGCCCCGTCCACCGGGGCGTTCACCGCCACCGCGTCGGCCAAGATCAACGGCGCGGACGTGACCCGCGAGGTCCGGCCGGGGGTGGTCGTGTGGGGCGTGCAGCCGGGGCAGAACGTCCCGGTGTCGGCCCGGCTGACGCAGTCGCTGGTGTTGGCCGTCCGGCCGGAGAAGGCGGCGTTCGCCCTCTCCGCCGACCCGGCCGCGGCGACGATCAAGTCCGGCGGGAAGGACGAGAAGCCGTCCGGGCCGCTCGTCGTCAAGCCGGGCGACAAGATCGCGGTGCCGGTGAAGGTGGCCTGGGCCGGGGACAAGCAGCCGGTGGTACTGGCGGCCGAGCCGATGCTCCAGAACCCGCAGCAGGCCCCGGTGACGGCCCAGCCGACCCAGCAGCCGACCAAGGACAAGCCGGAGGGCGTCGTCACCCTGGACGTGAAGACCAACGCCGCCCCCGGGCCGTACACGGTGGTCATCCGGGGCGACGCCCAGGTGCCGTTCGCCCGGGACCCGATGGCCAAGGGGAAGGCCAACGTGCCGATGTCGGCGTTCGCCGACCCGATCCCGCTGACCGTCCTGCCGGCGGCCCTGGCCAAGCTCACCCTCGGGCCGATCCCGAACGCCAACCTGAAGCCCGGGGCGGCGGTCGAGGTGCCGGTCAAGGTCGAGCGGCTGCACGACTTCGCCGGCGAGTTCATCGTGACGTTCGTGCCGGCCAAGGACGTGACCGGGATCGCGGCCGAGCCGGTGACGATCCCGGCCGGGAAGGACTCGGCCAGGCTGGTCGTGAAAACGGCCGAGGACGCCAAGCCCGGCCAAGTCGCGGCGAACATCGTGGTGACGGCCACCTACGACGGCAAGTACCCGATCGCCACCGAGACCAAGGCCGGGTTCACGGTGGTGAAGTAGAGTCCCCGGTGCCAGGGGTTGGCACGCCCTGGGTCGAACCCCCGCCCACGGAACCGACCATGCCCCGCTCTGCCGCCCTCGCCGCCCTGCTCATCGCCTTCGTCGCCCACGCCGACGAGCCGAAGAAGGACCTGCCGCCGATCGTCCCGGCCGACCTCAACCGATCCGACCCGGTCGAGTACGGCAAGGACGTGGAGCCGGTCTTCGCCGACAAGTGCTTCGTCTGCCACACCGGGGGCGTGGTCCAGGGCGGGTACGACATGACCACCCACGCCGGGGTGATGAAGGGCGGGAAGAAGCGGGCCGGGAAGGTGGTCGTGCCGGGCAAGCCGGGTGAAAGTTTCCTGTTCCTGTCGTGCAGCCGGCAGACCAAGCCGATCATGCCGCCCAAGGGTGAGGACAACCCGCTCACGCCAACCGAGCTGGCCGTCGTCAAGCTGTGGATCGAGCAGGGAGCCAAGGCGCCAGTCAGTGCCCGGGTGAAGGCGAAGGTGGTGCTCGGCCTGCCGCCGGCGGTGGTGACGCCGGTGCGGGCGGTGGCCGTGTCGCCGGACGGGAAGGTGGTCGCGGCCGGCCGGGGGAACCAGGTCCACCTCTTCGACGGCAAGAAGGGCGACTTCCTCAAGACGCTCGTCGACCCGGAGCTGAAGACGGCCGACGGGACGCCGGCGAAGGCGGCCCACGTGTCGCTGGTCGAGTCGATGGCGACCAGCCCGGACGGGAAGACGCTGGCGACGGGTTCGTTCGGCGAGCTGACCCTGTGGGACCTGGAGAAGGGCGAGCCGCGGCTGCGGATCGGCGGGTTCGCCGACCGGGTGACGGCCGTGGCCTTCTCGGCCGACGGGAAGTTCCTGGCGACCGGCGGCGGGGCCCCGACCGAGGACGGGGAGATCAAGGTGTTCGACCCGGCGACCGGGAAGCTGGCCTTCGAGGTCAAGAACGGCCACTCGGACACGGTCTTCGGGGCGGCCTTCTCGCCGGACGGGAAGCTCCTGGCGACGTGCGCGGCCGACAAGTTCGTGAGGGTCTGGGAGGTGCCGGGGGGCAAGCTGACAAAGTCGTTCGAGGGGCACACCCAGCACGTCCTGGGGGTCGGGTGGACGCCGGACGGGAAGAAGCTGGTGTCGTGCGCGGCGGACAACGTGTGCAAGTCGTGGGACTACGAGAAGGGGGAGAAGGCCCGGGACTTCCCGGGGCACACCAAGCAGGTGACGGGCCTAGCGTTCGTGGGCAAGTCGGACCAGTTCCTGACCGGCAGCGGGGACGCCTCGGTGCGGCTGTGGAACGCGGGCAACGCCGGGGTCGTCCGCCAGTACCCGGGTGCCCCGGACTTCGTGTACGCGGTCGCGGCCAGCGGCGACGGCGAGGTGGTGGCGACCGGCTGCGAGGACGGGCTGACCCGCGTCTACAACGGCAAGTCCGGCCAGCTCGTCAAGGCCGCCGTCCCGCCAAGGGACGAGGAGGGAAAAAAGTAGTCAATCTTGACATGTCGTGAGGGGGCGGGGGTAATTTATTAAGGGGACGAAAATTTTAACCCCCCCCCACCCCCCCGCAAT
>JAIEQN010001081.1 GCA_019747685.1 Gemmataceae bacterium | reverse complement strand
GGCGGCGCGGCACCGGGCGGCGGAAGGTGGGCCGGAAGAAGCGGCGGATGCGGGCCAAGATCCGCCACCGCAAGTAAGCCGGGCGGGGTCGGCCCCGCCGCCCCCCGCCCCGCGTTCGTCCGAACTCCCGTCCCGCGGCGTGGCCCGCATGAAGCTCTATCCCGCCTACTTCCTATTCGGGTGGCTCGTCCTCACCGGGTGCAACCGGCCGGCCGAATCGACCGGCGGGCCGACAGCCGGTGGTGCGTCCGCCCCCGCCGCCCGGCCGGCCCCGGCTCCGACCGGTAGCCCGACGCTGGCCGAGGCCCGCAAGGGCTACCGGACGAAGCTCCCGCCCCAACGGCCGGCCGACCGCGACCCGGTCCCCGACCCGCCGCCCGGGGTGTTCCAGAAGGTCGCTTACGAGTCCCCGGTCGGCAAGCTGGCCGCCTACCTGACCCCGGACCCGGGCGACGGGGTACGGCGGCCGGCGGTCGTCTGGATCACCGGCGGGGACTGCAACTCGATCGGCGAGGTGTGGGAGCCGGCCCCGGCCGAGAACGACCAGTCGGCCGCCCAGTACCGCGAGGCCGGGGCGGTGATGATGTTCCCGTCCCTCCGCGGGGGGAACGACAACCCCGGGGTGCGGGAAGGCTACCTCGGGGAGGTGGACGACGTACTGGCGGCGGCCGACTTCCTCCGCAAGCAGCCCCACGTCGACCCGGCCCGGGTCTACCTCGGCGGGCACAGCACCGGCGGGACGCTCGCCCTCCTGACGGCCGAGTGCTCCGACGCCTTCCGGGCGGTGTTCGCGTTCGGCCCGGTCGAGGACCCGACCGGCTACCCGCCGCAGTTCGCCCCGTTCGATGTCCGCGACCCGCAGGAGGTGGCCGTCCGGTCCCCGGGGCGGTGGCTCGGGTCGATCCGGTCGCCGACGTTCGTGATCGAGGGCGGGATGCGGGGGAACGCCCCGTCGGTCCGGGCGATGGCCGCCGACTCGGCCAACCCGAAGGCGACGTTCCTCGTGGTCCGCGGGGCCGACCACTTCAGCATCCTGGCCCCGGCCAACCGGGTGATCGCCCAGAAAATCCTGACCGACACCGGCCCGGACTGCGCCATCGCCCTGACCGCCGACGAGCTGGGCCGGGCGGTCCGCGGGCGTTAGGCCCACCCTACATGTCGGCCCACTCCTTCGGTTTCAGCCAGTACTCGGTCAACTCGGCCTCCGGCGAGCCCGGCGCCGGCCGGTAGTCGTACACGTACCGGACCACCGGCGGCAGGCTCATCAGGATGCTCTCGGTCCGGCCGTCGGTCTTCAGCCCGAACACCGTCCCCCGGTCGTACACCAGGTTGAACTCGACGTACCGGCCCCGCCGGTACTCCTGGAAGGCCCGCTGCTCGGGCGTGTACGCCAACGCCTTCCGCCGCTCGACGATCGGCAGGTACGACGAGAGGAAGGCGTCGCCGGCCTCCCGGACGAACGCCCCCATCTCCTCCGTCGCGTCGTGGTGGTCGAAGAAGATGCCGCCGACCCCGCGGGCCTCGTTCCGGTGCTTGAGGAAGAAGTAGTCGTCGCACTCCTTTTTCATCCGGGCATAGCCGGCGACGGCCGGGTGCCGGTCGCAGACGCCCTTCCACGTCCGGTGGAAGTGGACGACATCCTCTTTGAACGGGTAGTACGGGGTCAGGTCGGCCCCGCCGCCGAACCAGGCCTTCGACCCGTGGGTGAGGTAGCGGAAGTTGGCGTGGACCGTCGGTACGAGTGGACTTCGGGGGTGCAGCACCAGCGATACCCCGGTGGCGGTGAAGGTCAGCCCGTCGCCGGGCATCGACTTGGCGAACTCCGGCGACAGCTCGCCGAACACCTCGGAGAAGTTGACGCCGCCCTTCTCGAAGACGGCCCCGTCGGCGATCACCCGGGACCGGCCGCCGCCGCCGCCGGGCCGGTCCCACGAGTCCTCGCGGAACGAGGCTACCCCGTCGGCGGCTTCTAGTGCGGCACAGATGCGGTCCTGGAGCCCGCGGAAGTAGCCGACCGCCCGGTCGTGCATGTCCGTAGTCCGTAGTATTTAATAGTGAGAGTAAACGGACAAACTGCCGACCCCGGCTCGCCGGGGTCGTCCGGTCGCTCTCAGCTTACCGCGGCCCGCCGGACCGTAAACTAAGGACCACGGACTAAGGACCGAGGACTACCCCCATGCGGACCGCACTCCTTGTCGCCGCCCTGCTGGCCGCCCCGGCGGCCGCCGTCGCCGCCGACCCGCCGGTGGTGTTCCAGACCCAGCCGCCCGGCCGGCTGCTCGACGACTTCCGGGCGACGATCCAGGCGCTCGCCGGGGACGGGGAGGTGAAGGACTTCGACAAGTGGATCAAAGAGTCCCTCGGGGACAAGGGATTCGACGGCCTCGACCTCTCCCGCCCGGCCGGCGGGTACGTCGCCGTCCCGGCCGACCCGAAGCAGAGCGTCGCCGTCCTGGCCCTGCCGGTCACGTCCGAGGAGGGGTTCGTCGGCTTCTTCGAGCGGATGGCCCGGACCAAGCCGAAGCCCGGCGAAGGCGGGGTGTACGCGGTCACGCCGCCGGGCGAAGGCGTCGGCATCGCCTTCCGGGTGGCCGACGGTTACGCCTACGTCGCCGCCGCGGCCGAGGGCGTCGACCTGGCCAAGGCGGTCGGGGCGGACTTGGTCCCGTTCGCCAGGTTCTACGACCCGGCCGAGCCGGCCCTGGTCGCGGCCCGGGTGTACTTCGACCGGTTCCCGAAGGAGGTCCGGGACAAGGCCCTGGCCGGGCTGGACGAGGCGAAGGAGGCCCTCGCCGGGGCGAAGCTGCCGCCGGAGGTGGGCGACCCGGCCAAGGCCGCGTTCGACCAGCTCGTCAAGCTGTCCACCCGGTACATCGACCTGTCGAAGGGGGCGAAGGAGGCCGGGCTGCGGCTGAACCTCGACCCGGCGGCCGGGGCGGTGCAGGCCGAGCTGACCCTGACCGCGGCCGAGGGGTCGCCGCTGGCCAAGGACATCGCCGGCCGCAAGCCGACCACGAACGCCTTCGCCGGCCTCTTGACGCCGGACGTGGTGGCCGGGTTCCGGTTCCGGCTGCCGCTGTTCACCGAGGAGATCCGCAACTCGGCGGTGATCGGGCTGGAGGCGCTCCGGAAGGAGGCGGCGAACGCCAACTTCCTGTTCCCCCCGCCGGCCCGGCCGCTGTTGAACGAGTTTTTCGACGGGGCCGTCCGGACGGCCAAGACCGGCGAGGCGGACGTGGCCGGGGTGATCCGCGGGCCGAGCCCGGACGGGTTCTACACGGCCGTCGGGGCGGCGGTGTTCGACGACCCGTCGGGGGTGGAGAAGGAGCTGAAGAAGCTGATCGTCGGGATGGCCCCGCCGGAGTTCACCGACCTCATCAAGTGGGACGCGGACAAGGCCGGGGGCGTGGGCATCCACACCTTCGACTTCGGGAAGTGGAACGAGGAGCCGGGCCGGGACCTGCGGCCGGTCTTCGGGCCGGACGCGGTGGCGGCGGTGGCGTTCGCCCCGAAGGCGGTGGTGCTCGCGGTCGGCCCGGACGCGGTAGCGGCGGTCAAGAAGGTGCTCGGGCTGAAGCCGGCCGAGGCCCCGGTGGCGGGGGTGGTGGTGAACCCGGCGAAGGTGGCCCGGATGGCCGGGGCGGTGGAGGAGCAGGCGGCCGGGGAGACGGCGAAGGTATGGGGCAAGGACGACAAGCCGCTGTCGGTGCTGTCCCTGGGGGTGGCCGGGGGCACCGAGCTGAAGGTGACGCTCGGGCTGAACCTGCGGCTGTTCGCCGGGGTGCTCGGGTGGCGGGCCGCGTCCGGGGCGGCCGACGCGGTCCCGGACAAGGAGTAGCGGCCCGGGTGGCACCGGCCGGGCGTTGACCCCGGCCGGCCGGCGGGATACCCTCAACGCACGCCCCGCCCGACCCCGCCGCCACCGGACGCCGCCATGTCCACCCGGCTCGTCGCCCTCGCCGCCCTCCTCGTAACCGGGGGGTTCACACCCCCCGCTCGCCTGGCGGCAGCCGACCCGCCCGCCCCGGCGTTCAAGGCCGGGTTCGCCGAGCGGGACATCACCCCGGCCATCGGGTCCGAGGCCCCCGGCGGGTACGGCAAGGCCTACCACCGCACCCTGCACGACCCGTGCAAGGTCCGGGCGGCCGTGTTCGACGACGGCACCAGCCGCGTCGCCCTGGTCGGCATCGACGCCCTCGGGATCGACCGCCGGACGGTGGTGGCGGTCCGGAAGCGGATCGCCGAGAAGACCGGCATCCCGGCCGAGGCCGTCCTCCTCGGGGCGTCCCACTCCCACTCGTCCGGCCCGCTCACCGGCGTCTTCCCCGGCGAGTACGACCACGGCTCGGACCTGGTGAAGAAGCTGGCCTACGGGAACACCATCGCCGCCGACCCGAAGTACGTCCAGAAGGTCGAGGACGCCATCGTCGAGGCGGTGTGTGCGGCCCACGACGGCCGGGTCGCCGTGAAGGCCGGGGTCGGCCGCGGGAGCGAGCCGACGGTCGCCTTCAACCGCCGGTTCCGGATGCGGGACGGGCGGACGATCACCCACCCCGGCCAGGGGAACCCGGCCATCCTGGAGCCGGCCGGCCCGACCGACCCGGAGGTCGGGGTGATCGGGGCCTGGGACGAGAAGGGCAAGCTCCGCGGGTGCGTGGTCAACTTCGCCTGCCACGCCACCACCAGCCCCGGCGGCATCTCGGCCAACTACGTCTACTACCTCGAAAAGGTCATCCAGGGCTACTACGGCAAGGACGTGCCGGTCGTCTTCCTCAACGGGGCGTCCGGGGACGTGACCCAGGTGGACAACCGGAGCCCGTACCGCAACCCCGACCCGGAACAATTCGCCCAACTGGTCGGCGGGAAGGTCGGGGCCGAGGCCCTGAAGGTGTTGTTCACCCTCGACCCCGGGCTGGGGCCGCTCACGCCCGTCGGGGCGAAGGCCGAGGTGCTAACCTTCGCCCGCCGCAAGCCGTCGCCGGAGCGGGTCAAGGCGGCCTACGAATTGGCCCAGAAAGACCCGGCCGAGTCCGACCCGACCGACTGGGCGTTCGCCAAGGAGACGGTGTTGCTCGACGCCCTCCTGAAGAAGGAGCCGGCGGCCGAGGCCGAGGTGCAGGCGGTGCAAGTCGGGCCGGTCGTGTTCCTGACGACGCCGGCCGAGTACTTCTGCCAGTTCGGGCTGGACCAGAGGGCCGGGAGCGGGTTCCCGTTCACCTTCCCGGTGTCCCTGGCCAACGGGTGCGTCGGATATGTGCCCACCGAAGACGCCTTCGGCCCGGCCGGGGGCGGGTACGAGACCCGGCTGACCAGCTACAGCAACCTGGACATCACCGCGGGGGGTAAGATGCGGGATGTTGGCATCAAGCTGGCGAAGGGAATGAAGCCGGGGCCGGTCCCGGCCCGGGCGAAGCCGGCCCCGTTCGGTCAGGCTTGGCCCTACGGCGACGTGCGGCCCGAGAAGGAATAGGCGGAGGACACCATGCGGCCGGCGTACCTGGTTCTCGGGCTGGTGGTCGTGGCCGCCGCCGGGGTGGCCGCGGCCGTGTACATGGCCGGGCCGGGGGGCGAGGCGGGGAAGCTCGTCCACGTCCCGCCGCCCGACCCGGCCCCCGACGACGGCCCGGCCGACCCGGCCGCCGACACCGAGGAGGCGACCTTCGGGACCGGCTGCTTCTGGTGTACCGAGGCCGTCTACCAGCAGCTCAAGGGCGTCAAGTCGGTCGTGTCCGGGTACAGCGGCGGGCACGTCCCGGACCCGACCTACCAGCAGGTGTGCGGCGGCGACACCGGCCACGCCGAGTGCGTCCGGGTGACGTTCGACCCCCGGCAGGTGACGTACCCGGAGCTGCTGGAGGTGTTCTGGTCGTCCCACGACCCGACCACGCCGGACCGACAGGGGGCGGACGTCGGCCCACAGTACCGGTCGGTAGTCTTCACCCACTCCGACCGGCAGCGGCGGCTGGCCGAGGCGTACAAGGCGAAGCTCGACGCGGCCGGGGCGTTCGCCGCCCCGATCGTGACCGAGATCGTCCCGGCCGGGCCGTTCTACCCGGCCGAGGCGTACCACCAGGACTACTTCGCGGCCAACCCCCGGCACGGGTACTGCCGGGCGGTCATCCGCCCGAAGCTGGACAAGCTCCGCGAGGTGTTCGGGGAGAGGATGAACCCGTGACGGCCGACCGCGAACCGGACGAGCCGGGCGAGAAGTTCCACTGCCCGGCGTGCGGCTATCCGGGGCTGGGGCAGCCGGCCTACGAGCGGCTCCCACCGCCGCCGTTCCCGGACCTCGGCGATCCGCCCTACGCCGACCGGTTCGGGTGGTATTCCCACGAGACCTGCTGCTCGTGCGGGTACGAGTTCGGGTACGACGACGTGGCCAACGCCTGCGGCACCCCCTCCTCGTTCCGCGACTACCGCCGGGCCTGGGTCGCCGGAGGGTACCGGTGGTGGTGCTCGCGGCACCCCGCCCCGCCGGGGTGGTCGGCGGACGCCCAGATGCGGGCCGCCGGGCTCGACCCGGCCGGCTGACCCGGCGTCATGGGGCGGGTGGCTGGTCCGTGTCGGTGTCGTACGCGCCCATCACCCGCTGGACGAGCCGGTCCGGCAGCCACCGGCTGAACTTGGTCAACGCCGCCAGGGTCCACGGGAAGGCGTACACCTTCTTCCCCCGGCGGATCGCGGTCACGATCTTCCGGGCCGCGTACTCCGGGGTCATCAGCCCGGGCATGTGGAAGGTGTTGTCCGCCGTCATCGGCGTTTTCACGAACCCGGGGCAGATGGTCGTCACCCGCACCCCGGTGCCGTGGAGTTGGGCACGCAGGCCGTCGAGGTACACGTTCACGGCGGCCTTCGACGCGCAGTACGCCGACTCGCCGGGCAGACCCCGGAACCCGGCGATGCTCGACACCGCGACTAGATGGCCGGACCTCCGGGCCAGCATCTCCCCCTGCACCGCCGCGAAGGCGTAGACCACGCCCAGCACGTTCACCCGGAACTGCACTTCGACATCCGCGACGTTCACCGGGTCGAGCCGGGTGGCCTTGCCGACCCCGGCGTTGGCGACCATCAGGTCGATCGGCCCGAGGGCCTGACGCACCGCCGCGACGGCCGCCTCCACCTGCCCCCGGTCCGCCACGTCGGCGGCCGCCGGGACGGCCGCCCCGCCCTTCGCGGCGATCTCGGTGGCGAGCCTCCTCAGCGGCTCCTCGCGGCGGGCGACGAGCCCGACCCGCCAGCCGTGGGCGGCCAGCTCCCTCGCCACCGCCCACCCGATCCCGCTCGATGCCCCGGTGACGACCGCGACCTTGCCCGCCAGCGACGCCATCCGCGACCCCCCCGAAAGCGACCAAGCCCACCCGGTTCCCGGGTGGGCTTGGTGTAGGTCGAACTCGGCCGGCCGTCAGGTCCGGGGGCCGGTTCGGTACAACCAGACGCGGAGGACCCGCACGACCCGGGCGGCCGGGTCGACGCGGAACAGGACGCCGAGCGGGGCCTCGTGGGCGATCCGCCGCCCCCAGGCCGGGACTCGCCCACGTTCTCCGGGTCGCGGCCGAGCCGCCGGTCGAGGAGGTCGGCCGCCCGCGCGACGGCGTTCCGGTCCGGGGCGTCCAGCCAGGCGGTGGCCAACTCCTGCTCGGCCGTCGGGACGTAAATGACGGTGAACTCGTTCACCCCCGCTTCTCCAGGTCGGCCCGGATCTCCGCCCAGGTCCGCCCCCCCGGCTCGGCCTCCCGCCGCCGTAGCTCCTCCTCCGGTAGCGGTGGCGGCTCCAAGCCATCGACCACCCCCGGGGTCGGGGTGAACACGCCGAGGACGTTCCCGGCGGCGTCGACCAGCCGGACCGGGCCGGGGTACAGACCGAGTTTCTCGTGCAGCGTCGCGTCAACGACCAGTTGGGGCATGGCGGTCCTCCGTCCGTTCACCCCATCATACCGCGGCCGCCGGGCGTGTAAACGGCCCCGGTCACGGGCCGATCGCGTCGGCCCCGCGCTCCCCGGTGCGGATGCGGACGCAGTCCTCCAGCGGCAGGACGAAGATCTTCCCGTCCCCGACCGTCCCGGTATCCCCGGTCCGGCCGGCGTGGACGATCGCCTCGACGGTGGCCTCGACGAACGGCTCGTTCACCGCGATCTCCAGCTTCAGCTTCGGGACCAGCCGGGTCGTCACCTCGGTCCCGCGGTACACCTCGGTGTACCCCCGCTGCCGGCCGCACCCGCGGACGTCGGTCACGGTCATCAGGTACACGTCCCGCTCGGCCAGGGCCCGCTGGACGTCGTCCAGCTTCTCCGGGCGGATGATGGCAACAATGAGTTTCATGTTTCGAGTTTCGAGTTTCGAGTTTCGAGTTTGGAATCAGCGCCCCGAGTTCGGCTCCGAGTCGGGTGTTCCGAGATCAACCCGGCCCGTGGGCGGTCGGCGGGCCGGGCGAACTCGAAACCTCAGAGACGGTTCCAAAAGGGTCAGGTGCCGGCCGTTCGCTTGAACCGGAACTTCCGTCTGCCGCGTGGCGGCCGC
>JAIEQN010001150.1 GCA_019747685.1 Gemmataceae bacterium | reverse complement strand
CCGGGTGAAGGGGGCGATGATCGGGGTCGAGCTGGCCGCCGACGCCGCCCCGGTGGTCGCCGAGTCGCTCAAGCGGGGCCTGCTCGTCAACGCCACCCACGGGACCGTCCTCCGACTGCTGCCGGCGATCAACATCACCGACGACCTGATCGACGAGGGCTGCGATGTCCTCGACGACGTGATCCTGTCCTTGAAGGCGTGACCGGCCGCACCCGCGGCGGGGTCGGGTCCCGCGGTGTCTTCACTCCGCGTTCCGCGTTCCGGGTTCCGCGTTCCCCCATGAAGCACTTCCTCAACCTGATCGACTTCTCGCCGGACGAGCTGGCCGCCTTCCTCACCGAGGCCTGCCGGCTGAAGGAGGCCCACGCCCGGCGGGTGCCGGCCCGGAGCCTGACCGGGCGGGTGGTCGGGCTGGTGTTCGAGAAGCCGAGCCTGCGGACCCGGGTGAGCTTCGAGGCCGGGGTGGCCCAGCTCGGCGGGACGGCCCTGTACCTGCCGGGTAACGAGGTCGGGCTGGGGTGGCGGGAGTCGCTGGCCGACTTCGCCCGCACCGTCGGCCGGTACGTCGACGCCCTGGTCCTGCGGGTCTACCACCACGCCACCCTGGACGGGATCGCCGCGGCCGGGGCGGTGCCGGTGGTCAACGGCCTGTCCGACTGGTCGCACCCGTGCCAGGGCCTCGCCGACCTCCTGACCGTCCGCGAGCTGTTCGGCGGGGTCGAGGGGCGGACGGTGGCGTTCGTCGGGGACGGGAACAACGTGGCCCGGTCGCTGGCCGTCGGATGCGGCAGGTTGGGGGCGCGGTTCGTCCTGGCCTGCCCGGTCGGGTACGGGTTCGACGACCGGTTCAAGGCCGACTACCGGCGGCGGGTGTCGCCCGACTTCCCGGCCGAGGTGAACGACGCGGCGGCGGCCGTCCGGGACGCCGACGTGATCTACACCGACGTGTGGACCAGCATGGGCCAGGAAGCGGAACGCGAGGAGCGGCTGCGGCGGTTCGCGGGCTTCCAGGTGAACGCGGAACTGCTGGCGAAGGCTAAGTCGGGGTGCAAGGTGCTGCACTGCCTGCCGGCCCACCGGGGCGAGGAGATCACCGACGAGGTGATCGACGGCCCGGCGTCGGCCGTCTTCCAGCAGGCCGAGAACCGCCTCCACGCCCAGAAGGCCGTCCTGGAGTGGCTGCTGGAGTGAGCCCGTCCGGGGGCCGCTATGGAGACCGGGACGTTCCGCCTCGTCCGCTTCAACGGCGAGGAAGTCTACCGGCTGTCGGAAGCCAGGACCTTTACTCTCCCCGAGGGTGCAGACGGGGTCCGGCTGTGGTTCGAGGCAGAGTCTCATCGTCCGGCGGTCACGAACACATGCCCTGACGCCGCCGATATGGGGATGCATCCGAAAGCGGAGGTGGCCGTCAACCTGCCGTCCGTGGACTGGGACGCCCTCCCCGGCCGGGTGTTCGTCGTCCCAGCGGGATACGACCCCGACCGGGACGACTACGCCGCCATGATCGACTACTTCGAACACGAGTACTTGGACGATAACCGGGTTGAGGTGCTGGGCCGGGATGGCGGCCGGCTGCACGTCCGGTGGACCGCAACGGCCTGTGACGTGAATCACTACGACGGCAGTAAACCGCGAACTCGGGTCGAGATCGACGGCTGGTTCGAGATCGACCGTAAAATGAGCCGGGGTCTGTACCCGGGACCACGTTCCGCGAGCTATTCCGGACCGTCGACCGGCCGGTCGGGGACGTGTTTTCGCCGGACCGCCGCGGCGAGCAGCTTCCCGGGTTAGTTGCCCGGTCGTCGCTCCGCTGGTGGTCGTCCAACCTACCCCGACCGACCTCAACCAGCGGATCACGGCCGCCCCGTGAGCCGGCGCGAAATCCGCCACCGGGTTTGACTTGCCCGGGGCGTATGTGATAATTCGTACAGGTCCGGCGACCGGGCGGTTGCCGCCCGCCCTCGGCCGCCCGGTTCGGACGGAGTCGGCCACAAGCCGGGTGTAGGGCAGAAGGCCGGGCGTGACGGGATACGGGATCGCTCGCTGTGTCGAAGAAGGTATTGGGGACAAACGGGTTACGACCGATTCGGGGAGCGAGCGTGACAGCCTCGCCGTCAGACCGGGGCGGGAAATTGGGTGCAAACTGTTACACGGTTTGGCTTCCCGTCCGGACGGCATCAGTCCGCAAAAACAGAGGGGGGGGGAGGGGGTCTGACCTACACTCCGGAGGAAAACGATCATGCCACGCCCCAACGGCCGCGCCGCCGAACAGCTCCGCCCGCTGTCGTTCGAGCGGGGCTACACCCGCAACGCCCCCGGGTCGGTCCTCGTCCGGATGGGCCGCACGGCCGTCCTCTGCACCTGCTGCGTCGAGCCGAAGGTGCCCGACTTCCTCGTCGGCAAGGGCAAGGGCTGGCTGACCGCCGAGTACGGCATGTTGCCCGGCTCGACCGCCGCCCGCAAGCCCCGGGACAAGGCCGGGAAGGTGGACGGCCGGGGCGTGGAAATCCAGCGGCTGATCGGCCGGAGCTTGCGGGCGGCGGTCGATCTAGCCAGGCTCGGCGAGCGGACGCTGTGGATCGACTGCGACGTGATCGACGCCGACGGCGGGACCCGGACGGCCGCCATCACCGGGGCGTTCGTGGCCCTGGCCGACGCCCTCCACGCGGCTGCGCTACCCGCCCGCGAGGTCGTCCGGGCCAGCGTCGCGGCGGTCAGCGTGGGCGTGGTGGACGGGGAGGTCCGGCTCGACCTGGAGTACGTCGAGGACCGGGACGCCGACGTGGACGCCAACCTGGTGATGACCGGCGACGGCCGGTTCATCGAGGTGCAGGGGACCGGCGAGGAGGCGACCTTCACCCGGGCCGAACTCGACCGGTTCTTGGCCCTCGGCGAGGCCGGTATCCGGCAGATCACGGCGGCCCAGAAGGCGGCCCTGGGGGACCGGTGGCCTCTGTCATAAGTCGCAAGTCGTCGAGTCTTCAAGTCGCAAGTCGAAGACCGGTGTTACCGGGAAACCCGGTACGCTAGCTCGCCATCTACTACGACCGCGTATTCGGGCTCGGGCATCTCCTCCGCGGGCAAGAGCCGCACCGCCCGGGCGTCGTGGAGCCGCCGCAGGCCGTCGTGGAAAGCCGGCAGCGTGAGGTCCGGGAACCGGTCGCGTACGGCGGCGAAGAGTTCCGGCAGCGGACAATCGCCCCGCCGGCGGTCGAGGTATTCGAGGGCAGCGATCGCCCACGGCACCACCCCGGCCGTCCCCGGCCCGACCGCCGGGGCCGATACCTCGGCCCGCCGCAATGCCGCTTCGACCCGATCGGCCAGCCGGTCGAGCCGGTCGAGCATGGCGGCGGCCCGCCCCTCGAACCGGGCGGTGAGCGTGGCCAGCTCCTGCCGCGACTCGTCCAGCCAGACCGGCACCCCGGCCCGGGTCGCCCGCAACACCTCTCGAAGCTCCCGCAACACGGCCTTCGGCGAGTCGTGGTCGTGGACGAACGCGACGGCCCGCGGAGTGGCCGTCACCCACTCGGTCACCACCTTGCCGCGGGTCTCGGTCCGGACGGTCTCCAGCAGGCCGTCTTTGAGGGCCTGCAACGCGGCCTCGGCCGACGCCCCGGCCCGGGACGGGAACAGCCCGGGCAGCTTCCCGGCCCGGAACAGGCGGTGTTCGCCGGGAGTGCCGACGGCTGCCCTCACCGCGTCGAGGACGATCTCGGTGTTCCGGGCCGGTTCCACGCCCTCGCCCTCCGGCGGGTGTTCGGGGTCCGAACCGGGCGTACTGTAACCGTGTCCGTGGTGTGCAGGAAAGGCCAGCCGATGAGTAGCCCCCCCGAACGCCCCCGCATCCTCAGTGGCGTCCAGCCGTCCGGCAAGCTCCACCTGGGCAACTACTTCGGGGCGATCAAGCAGCACCTCGAATTGCAAGACCGCGGCGAAGCGTTCTACTTCATCGCCGACTACCACGCCCTGACCACCCTCAAGGGGGCCGAAGAGGCCGAAGCCGGGGCCGCCGCCAAGACGAAGGGGCTGGCCGCCCGCCCGGCCCGGGACATCCTCCGGGACAACGTCCGGGACGTGGCCCTGGACTACCTGGCCCTCGGCCTCGACCCGGCCAAGGCCACCTTCTACCGCCAGTCCGACATCCTCGAGGTCTGCGAACTCGCCTGGTTCCTCGGCAGCGTCACCGGGATGGGGCTGCTCGAACGCGCCCACTCGTACAAGGACAAGGTCGATCGGGGCATCGCCGCCAGCGTCGGGCTTTTCACATACCCGGTGCTGATGGCCGCCGACATCCTGATCGTCCGGTCGCATCAGGTCCCGGTCGGCAAGGACCAAGTGCAGCACCTGGAGATGACCCGGGACATGGCCGGGTACTTCAACGGGGCTTACGGCGAGGTCTTCCCCGTGCCCCGGGAGGTGCTGGGCGGGGCGGCCATCGTCCCCGGGACCGACGGCCAGAAGATGAGCAAGAGCTACGGCAACACCATCGACATCTTCGCCGAGGGGAAGGCCCTGAAGTCGGCCGTGATGGGCGTGGTCACCGACTCCACCCCGGTGGACGCCCCGAAGAACCCGGAGACGTGCAACGCCTTCGCCCTGTACAAGCTGTTCGCCACCGGCGAGGAGCAGGACCGGCTGGCAGACCTGTACAAGAACCCGATGCGGGACGCCGAGAGCCGCGGCGGCCGGCCGTTCGGGTACGGTGACGCGAAGACTATGCTGTTGCAGAAGATCGACGCCGCCCTCGCCCCGGCCCGGGAGCGGCGGAAGCAGCTCGCCCGCGACCCGGGGTACGTCGAAGAGGTGCTTCAGGCCGGGGCGAAGCGGGCCCGGGAAGTCGCCCGGGTGACGATGCAGCTCGTCCGCCGGGCCGTCGGCACGGCCGACCGCCCGGTCTGACGCTACCCCACGCTCAACACCTTGCCGTCCGGCAGGATCAGCCGCCAGCCCGTCGGCGTCTTCTCCAGCTTCGCCGGGCGGTACGCCTTCACCAGCTCGACCGCCCGGCGGACGGTCTCGTCGTCCCATACCCGCCCGGCCGCTGCACTCGGCGGCGGCACCGGCGTCGTCAACTCGGCCACCCCCGCCGGCACCGGCGACGGGGGGAGTAACACCCCCTCCCCATCAACCAGCCGGATCGGCCCGTCGGTCTGGCGGACGGCGAGGACCGGGGTGCGGAACCGGAGCCGGACCCGGACGGCCGCCGGCGGGTCGGCCGCGACCACCTCGGCCGCCTCGACCCACGGGTGGGCCGCGAACGCCGCCGCCAGCCGGCCCCGGTCGGCCGGGTCGAGTGGGTGGACCGGGTCCGGAGGTTGACCGGCGTAGCGGACCTCGGCCAGGAAGGTATCGCGACCGGTGCCCGGCGGCGGGTCGAACTCGACCTCGGCGAACGGGACGGCATACCGGTCGTGCCGGGCGATGCGGGAGGTGGCCTCGTCCCCCACCCAGCGGACGGCGACGACCGCCCCGGCCGCGGCGGCCAGGGTGACGAGGGCGGCCGCCACCCGCCGGGGCCAGCGCCGGGCGGCGGTCGGACGCGGCTTCGGCTTCCGGCCCTTCCCCACGGCCGCTCCCTGGTGCCGCCGGAATGGTTCCAGGCCGGATACACACCCCACGCCTGACGAACCGGTTTGCGGCCTGACGAATCCGGTCCCGGCCGAACAAATCCCGGTCACAATAACGCCGGACGGACCGACGGCCCGTCACCACACGTTCAGCTCACGTTCGAGCGTCACCCCGGTCCGCTCCCGGACCCGGTCGCGGACATGATCGACGAGCTGGAGGATGTCGGCGGCCGTCGTCCCCGGGTGGGCGACGACGTAGTTGGCGTTCCGCTCGGACAGCTCGGCCCCGCCGACCTTGGCCTTGGTCAGCCCGGCCCGGTCGATCAGCCCGGCGGCCGACTTCCCCGGCGGGTCGTGGAACAGCCGGGCGGCGTGCTGGAAGCTGAACGGCTCGGCCCCCTTGCGGGTGATCCACGACTTCCGCAGCCGCTTCAGCACCGCCGCCCGGTCGTCTCGATCCAACTCGAATTCGACCGATAGAATGACCGGCTCGTCCAGGTCGCTCTGGTGCTCGGCGAAGTTCAGCTCGTCCCGCTGGCGAACTTGGACGTTCCCGGCGTCGGTCATCACCGTCACCTGCCGGACGGTCTGGCTGATCTCGCCGTTGCGGTCGCCGACGTTGCACCGGACGCTCCCGCCGACCGTCCCGCGGATGCCGACCAGGGTTTCCAGCCCGGCCAGCCCCTGCCGGGCGGCGAAGGCGATCAGGTCGAAGAGTTGCCCCCCGCCGCCGGCGACGATCTTCCGCCCGTCCCACTCGATCATCCGGAACGCCGGGGCGGTCAGTTGGACGACGGCCCCGGGGACCGGGTCGTCCCGGACCAGTAGGTTGTACCCGCCGCCGAGCATCCGGACCGGCACCTTATCCTTCTGGCAGGCCCGGAGGACCTCCCGCAGCTCGTCGGCCGTCCCGGGGCGGACGAAGAACTCGGCCGGGCCGCCGATCCGCAGATGGGTGTGCGGGGCGAGCGGCTCGTTCCGCCGGGTGATGTCGGGGAACCGGTCGGCCAGGGACATGCGGGGCCTCCTCGGGGTCTGGTCTAGCGGTTCCCGGCGGCCGGGGCTACCGCCGGGCCGCCCGCCCGGGTAGAGTCGGAGCCAGTCCTCTTCCACCGCCGGACGCTGCCATGCACCACCTCACCCGCCGGTCGTTCCTCGCGTCGTCGCTCCTGGCAACAGAGGGTTTACACCCGCCGCTCGCCGTCGCCGGCGACGACTTCCCCAGGACCAAGCCGCCCAAACGGCCCAAGCCCGCCGCTAAGAACGTCGCCGTGGTCGCCAGCGTCTACACGTACCTGTCCCACGCCTACCACATCGCCGGCCGGTTCCTCGACGGCTACCTGGCCGACGGCCGGCACCACTTCCCCGAGTTCGGGGTCGCCAGCGTGTACGTCGAGCAGAAGCCGGCCGGCGACCTGAGCGGCGAGTTGGCCCGGGAACACGGCTTCCGGATCTCGCCGACGATCGCCGACGCCCTGACCCTGGGCACCAACAAGCTGGCCGTGGACGGCGTGTTGCTGATCTGCGAGCACGGCGACTACCCGCTCAACGCCAAGGGTCAGAAGCTTTACCCCCGGCACGAGCTCTTCCAGCAGATCGCCGCCGTCCTCCGGGAGGCCGGCCGAGCCGTCCCGGTGTTCTGCGACAAGCACCTGAGCTACGACCGGGTCAAGGCCGCCGACATGGTGGCCACCGCGAAAAGGCTGAACGCCCCGCTGATGGCCGGGTCGAGCCTGCCGGTGACGTGGCGGCGGCCGGAGGTCGAGCTGCCGCTGGGCACCAAGCTGACCGAGGCGGTGGTCGCCTCCCGGGGCGACCTCGAGACCTACGGCATCCACGCCCTCGAAGCCCTCCAGTGCATGGCCGAGCGTCGGCTCAAGCCGGACCCCCGCCGGCAGCCGCCGGACGCCCCGGACCAGGGGGTGAAGGCCGTCACCTGCCGGCAAGGGGACGCCGTTTGGAAGGCCGGGGACGACGGGCTGTGGTCGTGGGAGCTGCTGGAGCACGCGGTCGGCCGCAGCCCGTCCCGCAACGCCGGCGACATCCGGGCCAACTGCCGGCGGTTCCCCCGGCCGAAGGACGCCCGGAACTTCGTCCCCGGGCCGATCCTCTTCCACGTCGAGTACCGGGACGGGTTCAAGGCGACGGTGTTGCAGCTCGACGGGCACGTCGCCGACGAGACGTTCGCCGCCCGGGTCGCCGGCAAGCCGAAGCCGGTGTCCACCCTGTTCTGGCTCCCGCCCCCGCCCGGGGCGGCGTTCCTCGAAGCCCTGTCGATGCGAGTTGAAGACTTCCTGGCCACCGGGGTGCCGCCATACCCGGCCGAGCGGACCCAACTGACCGGCGGCATCCTGGACTACGCCCTGGAGTCCCGGGTACAGGGCGGGAAGCGGCTGGAAACCCCGGACCTGGACATCCGGTACGCCCCGCCCACGCACGGCGGGTTCGCCCGCGGCGACTACGTCCGGCCGGTGGAGTAAGACGGGGAGGAAGCACCGGCGGTCATGGAGGTTCGGGGCGGGTCGTGTCTTCGTAGGGTGGGCCGAGCGGGTTGCAGACCCGTGACGGCCAACGGTGGGGCGAACCGCGTGGGCCTCGGCGGTCCTGCGGACCACCTCCGCCCACCCTACCGGGGTAACACCCGGCTCACCCCGCCGGCCGCCGCACCCCCGGCGGACGCGCTCTAGAGTCCCGGTAGAGGATTCGTACCGCTCCCCGGGACGTTCATGCCGGCGCTCATCACCTGCCCCCAATGCGGCCTCCAGGGCGACCTCCCGGACGAGCAGGTCGGGGCGCTCATCGGCTGCCCCCGGTGCCGGGCCGAGTTCACCGCCCAGCCGTCCGCCCCGACCGCGGCGACGGACCCGCCCGACCCGGCCGCCGGCCGGGTCCGGGACGACCTGGCCGTGTGGGTCGGGAAGGGGCCGCCCCCGGCGGCCGCCGCGGCGC